>JAYSVZ010000554.1:0-13428 GCA_043718305.1 Planctomycetota bacterium
ATGGACGATCCCGAGTTTCATCAAATCGTGGTCCGGTTTGTCGAGAAAGTCGACGCCCAATTGAAGCGGATGCGAGTCGCCTTGACGAGTCGCGACACCCAGGGGTTGGCCCAATTGGCTCACTGGCTGAAGGGGGCGGGGGGCACCGTCGGATTTGGCGTGCTGAGCGAGTTGGCCCTCCACTTAGAGGAGAGTGTCAAGGGGCGGCAGTGGGACGCCGCGTCGGGACGACTCGATGCGATTGAAGCGAATGTCGCCCGGATTGTTGTTCCAGACCTCGTCGCTGCCAGGATGTAGAACATTGACCGGCTTGTGACGAGCTTTGTCCAGTGAGGATGTGAAAAGACCACATTCTGGGATAATTCTTGCAACAGGGTCCCCACATGTGAACTAAGAATTAGATGGTCCTTTCCCTCCCGCTTTGCGATCCAGGAACCCATCTCATGATCCCTTCGACAACCACGTTAGATCATACCCAGCCCCCGCGGGTCTCCCGGGGGTTGCCGCCTTCGGGGGCTTCGTTACAGCGGATCCTTGATGTCAATGCTTCCAAGCGGCTATCCGAAACAAAGGGTTCCCGCATTCTGATCGTCGATGACGAGGAGTTAAATGTCCGGATGGTTCGCAAATATCTGGTCGATGCCGGGTATACGAACTTCGTAACGACTTCGGATTCAACGGAAGCGATCGAACTGATCCGCAAGGAACGCCCCGATCTGGTTCTGCTCGATGTGATGATGCCCGAGGTGAGTGGCATCGACATTCTGCACTTGATGCATCTCGATGACCGTTTGCACCACATTCCCGTTGTGGTCCTCTCGGCCGCAACCGATCGCGATGTGAAGCACATCTGCCTGGAACTGGGCGTGTCGGACTTCCTGAGTAAGCCCATTGATCCGATCGAGTTACTTCCGCGTGTTCGAAACACGCTTCAGAACAAGCAATACCGCGATCAGTTGCAAGATCACGCGGGTGAACTCGAAGGCCAGGTTCGCCAGCGGACGGCTGAACTTGCGGCCTCGCGTGAAGAGATTGTCCACTGTCTGGCCCGAGCTGCGGAATACCGGGACGACGATACGGGCCATCACGTGATCCGCGTGGGGAAGTACGTGGGGGTCATTGCTCGGGAGTTGAACTTTAATGAGTCACGGGTTGAAGTCCTCGAACTCGCAGCCCAGTTGCATGACATCGGCAAGATTGGCATCCCGGATGCCGTTTTGCACAAGCCGTGCAAACTGGACGACAACGAGCGGGCGATCATCAACACACACTGCGCCATCGGCAAGCAGATTATCCAGCCGTTGACACCGCACGAATGGAACATCCTCAAGAGCCACACACGTCTTGGGGCGGGACTCCTGCATGTGTCGAGTTCACCACTCCTGATGCTCGCTGCGCGGATCGCGCAGACGCATCACGAGCGATTTGACGGAACCGGTTACCCTCTCGGATTGAAGGGGGAAGATATTCCGATTGAAGGTCGGATGACCGCCGTGGCCGATGTCTACGATGCGCTCAGTACGAAACGTCCCTACAAAGAGGCGTTTCCACGTGAGAAATGTTTCGAGATCATGGCCAACGGTCGGGGCACCCACTTTGATCCGAAGGTTCTCGACGCGTTCTTCCGTCGCAGCGAAGAGATCGTGCGAGTCCAAATGGACTACATGGACCCCCAGTAGAGGCTTGATTGAACAATAAAGAAAATGGTCCGGGAAAAGATTCCCGGACCATTTCATTGAATTCGACGATTGTTGGCTTCAGAACTAGGCCTGCACGAGAACCCAGCGTCCCGATTCGCCGTCTTTCTGGAACTGTTCCCCATTGAACAGGCACTGGTAGACCACGTTGCGGAACTTCTCGGACTTGGACTTGTAGCCCGCTTCCAGAACCTTCGCCATCAGTTCCTCGACGGTCAGTCCCTTCTTGGCGGCGGTCAATTCGGCCACCACGACCTTCCGCAGAGACATCGCGTTCTTGGGACGGCGGCCCTTGCGGCCCGCCTTCTTCTTGTTGACCGAACCCTTGGGGCGACCACGACGAGGAGCCCCTTCGTCGGCTTCTCCACCCAGCCCGGCGATCTCTTTGTTGACGGTGTCGAGATCTGCCTTCAGCTTGTCTCGCTTAACCGCCAAGTCTTCCAACTGCGATTTCTTCGCGTGGAGCAGCTTCTCCAATTGGGCCACTGTCAAGTTTCGCATTGCAGATGCTTTCGCCACTGTGATCCTCTATCTAACCGGTTCCTGGTGAACTAGGAATTGCTTCCCGTGGGAGCGCCCACGTACATATGATAAATACATAGACGATTTCATCAAGCGACTATTAGTAACTTCTATAAAATAGATGAGAATTAGTCTGGCAGTCGTTGATGCGGCATCTCGCCAACACAGGACTGAAGTTCAACGCACCAATTGATACGATGATCACCATGGCCCAGCACATCTATACCCCCATGTCTTATCACAACACGATCGGCTGGCAAGAGCCCGTTTTATGGGTTGATTCTGGTGATGAGATCAGCACGACGACCGTTGATGCCCGCGGTTTTGATCCGGATTGGGCTCCCGTTGCGGTTCGCGGAAACCCCATGACTGGCCCCTTCGCCGTGCGCGGGTTGGAACCGGGCGAGGTTCTCGCCGTGCGAATCGTCTCCCTGAGCCCCCATCGGGACTGGGGTTTTACGACCGCCTCGGTCGCGGCACATTGCGTCGATCCCGACTATGCCAAGGAGTTACCGCCCAACGATCTGGTCTACTGGGAGATTGACCAGACCGCAAAAACCGTTCGACTACTGGCTCCCGAGACCGTAAAGATGCCCGAACTGGTGGTGCCGCTCGATCCCATGCTGGGTTGCTTCGGCGTGGCCCCTGCCCGAGGCCAAGCTCTTTCAACGGCCACCAGCGGAGACTATGGCGGAAATATGGACTATCGACGCTGCCGTGCGGGGGCGACGCTCTTTTTCCCGGTGCAGGCCCCCGGCGGGAATTTCTTTCTGGGTGACGGTCACGCAGTGCAAGGCGACGGAGAGATCAGCGGCAACGGCGTTGAAGTTCCGATGCGGGTCACCTTTCAACTGACCCGCATCTCGGGCGTCACGATTCGCTGGCCGCGACTCCTTGATGCGGAGGGGATCTGCACCATTGGCAACGCCCGCCCGCTCGACCAGGCGACCCAACATGCCACCACGGAAATGCTCCGCTGGCTCACCACGGACGGCGGAATGAGCCAAGCTGCAGCCCATCTGTGGCTCCCGCAGACAGTCCGCTACGAGGTCGGGAATGTGTTTGACCCGGCCTATACGATGGCCTGCCGGTTGCCGCGTGCAGCTTGGCCGGAGGGGCTGCGGGAGAGTCCGTTGTTGAAACAGTCACTGGGCGTGTGGGCATCCCAAACGTCGGTGAATTGACCCCCACGTGGTCTCGTCTCATCGCCCAAGGTTGCCCGCACGGCGGGAAACCCTGGGTTTCGATCGATTTCAGCCGTTTCAACCCAACGGGGTTGCGTCAGTCATCGGACGCAACCCCGTGGGGGTTGAACGGCATTCGATATGCGACTGCCCCAGGGTCTGCCGCTGCGCAGCCGACCCGGGGCTACGAGACGAGACTCCGTCGGGGTCAAAGACCGAAACGTTTTCGAATTCACCGACGTTTGAGATGCACACAGTCACTGGTCGGCGAGTCCTCGCAGAACTGACATCTCTGAGGGGCACCTGTTAGCATCACTGTTCGCTCAAGCCCTCCGAATCCGTCGCGGGTTTCGAGTCTCGAGGTTCGCTTCGCTGAGGGGAGTCATCGCATGGGACGTTATCTCTTGGATTACGCGTTGACCTGCCGCGCCGTCCTCTGGACGCTGGCGACGGCACTCCTCCTGGCGAGCGGGTCGGGGTTGTCAGCCGACCATCCCCAGTTGCACCTGACCATTCGCAAGCTCCCGGATGCGGCGACGAGTGTCGCCTTCTCGCCGAAGAGTGACTTGGTCGCGGTCGGGAGCTACGAGACTGTGGAGGTGTGGAACGTTGCCGAGAAGCAGAAGCTGGGCAGCATTCCAGTGAAGTCCGGGTTCGCGAGAAGTCTCGCTTTCTCACCCGATGGAACACAGCTCGCCATCGGTGGATATCAGAAGATTCACTTGCACAATGCCGAATCGCGGATGCTGGTTCGTGATCTCAAGGGGCATCGTGGCTATGTCACAGCGGTGATCTGGGGTGCGGGGGGTGACAAGCTCTACTCAGCGAGCGAGGACAAAACGGTCCGCATCTGGTCGCCGTCTGATGGGGCTGAACTCGCTCAATATAAAGACTTCTCTCACCCGATGATGGGGCTTTCGGTCTCGCCCGATGGCACCCGACTGGCCGTCGCGGGGGGCGACGAGACGCAGCTCACCAAGCCCGGGTTCGCTCAGATTCGCAAGATCACGGGCGAGGTGATCCACGAACTTGCCGCCCCGAAGATGGCTGCGACCGACATCGCCTTTACGCCGGATGGGAAGCAAGTCGTCCTCACCGGATTCGATGAGCAGGCCCACCTCTTCGCGGTCGACACCGGAGTGCAGGCTGCCTCCTACTCCTTCCACAGTCGCCCGACGAACAGCGTCGCCTTTGCTGCGAACGGGACACTGGCGATCACCGCTTCCGGTGGGCGGTTCAAGGGTAAGAACGAACTCCACATCTGGTCGCTCGCGGATCGGAAGTCGCTGACCGAGATCGAACCCTCGGAAGGCAAGCTCAATCGCGTCGCCGTCTCGTCGGATGGGAAGTGGTTGGCGGTGGCGGCTGCCGATCACAATGCGACGATCTGGAATATCGAGTCACTCGCTCCGCCACCGGCCACCGAGGAGAAGAAGCCGATGACCGCCGTTGCTGCCTTGCCGAAGTTTCAATTCGTGGCGGCGGACGCTCCGATGAAACGGATCGGGATCATCGGCCTTGATACGTCCCATGCGATTGCGTTCACCAAGACCTTCAACGCTGACCCGCCGGTGCCGGGCCTTGCCGGGATGCGGGTGACGGTCGCCTACCCTCATGGCAGCCGTGACATCGAAGGTTCCGTCAGCCGCATTCCGGGCTACACCGAAGAGGTCAAGAAGCTCGGCGTGACCATCGTCGACTCGCTTCCGGCCTTGCTGGAGCAGGTCGACTATGTACTCCTCGAAACGAACGATGGGCGTCCACACCTGGAGCAGGCTCTCGCCGTCTTCCAGGCGGGCAAACCGGTCTTCATCGATAAGCCCGTGGCCGGGTCGCTGGAAGATGCGGTCTGCATCTACGAGGCAGCCAAGCACTACAAGGTGCCGGTCTTCTCTTCGTCTTCCCTCCGCTTTATGGAAGACGCTCAGGCGGCCCGTAACGGATCGTGCGGCAAGGTTCTCGGCTGCGACACGTTTAGTCCTTGTTCGCTGGAGAAGACGCACCCGGACCTGTTTTGGTACGGCATTCACGGGGTCGAGATCCTCTACACCGTGATGGGCCCCGGCTGTCAGACCGTCAACCGCAGCTCGACGCCCGACGCCGATGTCGTGCTGGGAACGTGGAGTGATGGCCGTATCGGGACGTTCCGGGGGATGCGCGGCGGCAAGTCGGGTTACGGCGGGAACGTCTTTGGAGCCGACAAATACCAGCCGCTGGGGAACTTCAAGGGATACGACCCGCTCGTATTGGCGATCGGCAAGTTCTTCCAGACTGGCGAAATGCCAGTGACCGTCGAAGAGACGCTGGAGATTTACGCTTTCATGGAGGCGGCCGATGAGAGCAAACGCCAAGGCGGAGCGCCGGTGTCGGTGCCCGCGACGCTTGAGAAGGCTCGGGAAGCGGCCGCGGAGCGGCTGAAGGGGTTGCTGAAGTAGTCAGGGGAGTTTTCAGTAGTCAGTGGTCAGTTTTGTTCCGGAATGCAGTTCGGTCTTCAATGCGGGAGAGAGATGTGAGGCAGCGTTCGAGAGTTGGCTTCGCTCTGAAGGTGTTGTGCGTCGCCTTGGCTGGCATTCCATCGGCCTCGCTCCGGGCTGATGAGCCGGTCGACTTCGCCCGTCAGATACGTCCGATTCTCTCCGAGAACTGTTTTGCCTGCCACGGGTTCGATCCCGCTGCGCGCGAAGCAGAACTGCGGCTTGATGAGCGGGACTCCGCGTTGGCATTGCATGAAGGTCACGCCGCCATCGTTCCCGGCAAGGCGAGTGAAAGTTCCCTTTGGAAGCGAATCGTCTCGACCGACCTCGATGAAGTCATGCCGCCGCCGCACAGCAAAAAACGCCTCACCGACGAGCAGAAAGATCTCCTCCGCCGTTGGATCGACCAGGGGGCTCCGTATGAACAGCTCTGGTCCTTTCTCCGGATCGAACAGCCGCCCGTACCGGTCTCCGATAGCCCGCAACCGATCGATGCGTTTGTCCGCCAGCGACTGGAGAAGGTTGGCCTGAAGCCATCGCCCGAGGCGGACCGGATCACGTTGATCCGGCGGCTCTATCAGGATCTGCTCGGCCTTCAGCCAACGCCCGAGGAGGCCGATGCTTTTGCCAATGACCCGGATAGCGAGTCCTATTCAGCACTCGTCGACCGGCTTCTGGCCAGTCCACATTACGGCGAACGCTGGGGACGGCACTGGCTCGACCAGGCGCGCTACGCCGACTCCAACGGCTATTCGATCGACGCTCCCCGCATCATGTGGCCCTACCGCGATTGGGTCATTGATGCCGTCAACCGTGACATCCCGTTCGACCAGTTCACCATCGAGCAACTCGCGGGTGACCTGCTCCCCGACTCGACCAAGCCGCAAAAGATCGCGACCGGGTTTCATCGCAACACCCTCATCAATCAAGAGGGCGGCGTCAAAGCTGACCAATTCCGCCACGAGGCGATCATCGATCGCGTCAACACCACCGGGGCAGTCTGGCTCGGTCTGACGGTCGGCTGTGCCCAGTGCCATGCCCACAAGTACGACCCGATCAGCCACAATGATTACTACCAACTCTATGCCTTCTTCAATCAAGGCGTCGACGCGAACAACGAGTCGACGACTGTCCCGGTTCGGGAAGAAGAAATCTTCGGCTGGACCGACGAGCAGACGCAGAAACTCGCCCAGCTCGAGATCGTTCGCAATAAAGTGATCGACCTGGAGAAGCAACGCGCGGCTGCGAAGTCGGTGAACCTTTTGGCGCATGCCTGGAACTGGCAGCCCGCCGAACTCCTCGACTACAAAACACTCGGGATGGGATCGTTTTTCAGACAACCAGACGGGTCGCTGCTGACGGATGGCAAGGCCCAGCCGAACGACACCTACCAAGTCAACTTCCGCTCCGCCGCCGAGAAGATCACGGCGATCCGGCTTCGCGTACTGACGCATGAGTCGCTTCCGGCAATGGGGCCGGGTTTGGCTTCCAACGGGAACTTTGTGCTGACCGATGCCGAGGTCAAAG
This sequence comes from Planctomycetota bacterium, assembly GCA_043718305.1. Taxonomy (GTDB): domain Bacteria; phylum Planctomycetota; class Planctomycetia; order Planctomycetales; family Planctomycetaceae; genus TH-plancto1. The sequence continues at coordinate 7,405 of JAYSVZ010000554.1, forward strand.
TCGCTGACAAGATCACGCGGTTCTCGGCAGCAGCGGCGGATCACTCGCAGCCGGAATTCTCCGTATTGAATGTGATCGACAACAAATCGACCACGGGGTGGGGGATCAATGTCGGTGATGAACAGAAGAAGACGAACCCCGACCTGAAGATGAACGTCCCGCATGAAGCGGTCTTCATACTCTCCGCACCCGTGGGCAAGCTTGAGGCGATCCTGTTACTGCGACATGACCTGAATAAAGGGTACTTGATCGGGCGGTTCGCCCTTGATGTCTCGGATGTCGAGCCGCCCCAAGACTCGAGCGCTGAGATCGAAGCCCAACTGGCTGAAGTTAAAAAAGAAGTCGACCAACTCGAATCCGCTCTCCCCGGTCGCGGGCGACCCGTGAACCAGATGGTGATGCGCGATGGGGAGACATTTATTGAGACCTTCCGCCTGGTTCGCGGCGACTTCTTGACGCCCGACAAGGTGGCGGGGCCACTCGCTGCGTCCGTTCCTTCAGCCCTCGTCACTGCGGCTCCGATGGAGTTAAAGTCACGTCTCGACCTCGCGAAGTGGCTCGTTAGCCGCGACAACCCGCTCACCGCCCGGGTCATCGTGAATCGGGTCTGGATGCGATACTTCGGCCAAGGGCTCGTGAAGACGGAGAACGACTTCGGATCACAGGGAACTCTGCCCACGCACCCCGAACTGCTCGATTGGCTGGCGGCCAAGTTCATGCAACAGGGGTGGTCGATGAAGAAGCTGCACAAGCAGATTGTGTTGTCGCAGACCTATCGGCAGTCGAGTGTGGAGACTCCCGAGATGGCCGCGGTCGACCCCAGCAACGAGTGGCTGGCCCGGCAGTCGCGAGTTCGGGTCGATGCGGAAATTGTCCGCGATCTGATCCTCTCCACATCGGGAGCATTGACGCCACGTCTGGGCGGGCCCAGTGTTCACCCACCGCAACCCGCTGGAGTTTACAGCTTCACCCAGAACGTGAAGAGCTGGCCTGAGACGACCGGACCGGACCGCTACCGGCGAACGATGTACACGATGTTTTATCGCAGTGCCCCCTACCCGCTGCTGGGGACGTTTGATGCCCCGGAGTTCAGCACTGTCTGTACCCGTCGTTCGCGATCGAATACGCCGCTCCAGGCACTGGCGGTCGCCAACGACCCGATGTTCGTCGAACTGGCTCGCAAACTGGCGACGCGCGTTTTGGGAGATGCGAGCCTCCCCGTCACGAACGAAGCCCGCGTCGAACGGCTCTTCCGCTTGTGCCTCGTCAGACCCCCCAGCGAGGCCGAACGCTCGCTCTTGGTCGAGTTCGTCCATCGCCAGCGCGAACGCTACTCGGGGGACGAGACCGCCGCCAAGCTGATCGCTCCGACCGATCTGCCTGAGATCAGTCCCGCCGAAGGGGCTGCGTGGAGTGCCCTGGCGCGGTTGCTGCTGAATACGGATGAGTTCCTGACGCGGAATTAGAGCCATCGGTTGCGTCACGAGTGGGTCTCACACTCCCGGCGACTCGTGTAACTTTAGCCTTGCTCAATCGGTGGATGGAAATGCCCAATACCGATACCTGTTGACACGCGGTCCCTCGACATGTGTGGCCTGCAGCTTCGGTCTTCGGGCTGGACTGGCGTCGAAGTTCCAGAGCAGTTCCAGATCACCCAGAAGTTGATTGTTGGATGTGTAGTAGTCGTGACCGAGGAAGGAGGTATTCGCCATTGCCGCGTCAATGTTATCCAGATTGGGGATGGGGATCAGCACTTGTCCGGCGCGATTGACATTACTGTTGATTCCCATCGAGAACAACAGAGCCTTATCCTCCATGCAGAAGTAGAGCGTCGACGATTTTGCCAGCGGGATCACAGCCTGCGCTTGAAGTTGAAAGACGGTGGCCTTTTCATCTGGCGCGGCAAAGACCACATGTCCGAAGGGCTTCTGCGGAACATCGGCATCAGCGGCCAAGTTCTCCAGAGCCCCCAGCAGAACCCGGTTTCCCATACTGTGCGCAATCAGATGGATGGCCCCCGCGCCGGGATTCTGACCGCGATCGAGGACGAGCTGTTTCAAGACTCGGGCCAGATGGGGGATGGCGCGCGCCGACCGGTCTTCGTCCGCGCGATAGCTCCCCGGGTCACCTTGTCCCAGAGAAGGCCAACTGAACAAAATGCATTGACCCGGAAACTCAGCGTCATGCTGCGTCTGGGCCAGTCGCATCGCCGCAAATTCGAAGGTGTTGTGGAATCCATGCACGAACACCAGGATATCCCGGTCTCCCGGCTGGAGAATGCCTCGCAAGCCCTCGAAAAATGGAGCCTCGGCGATCTCGTTCGTGGCGGCTTCGTCAATGAAGAAATGCTTGTCCGCATCCAGGAACTGCCAAAAACGCGGACGTTCCAGATTGCCGGACGTGTGATTCTGGATCGGAACGTTGACTCGCATCGATCCAAAGGTCAGGAAGGGAGACTCCGTGTTCGTATACCGCTCGGCGATCTTGGTGTTCGGGTCGACCTGCCGATTCGTGGCGAAATAGATCAGCGGCGACTTTGTGGGAGCCCAGGCGCGACGCATCATATTGATATCGAGTGCCTCGTCCTTCAGGGGATTATCATCCTCACCGGGCGCTGCAGCCATCGCTACGAATCGTCTGCGGTAGCCTCCTGGAATTTCGATGGTCCGACCGTCGGTCAGCTCCTCCATGCTTTGGTGCTGAATGATCCGCTGCTGGTTGATTTCGATCAGATTTCCGTCACTCAAGACACTAATCGGCTGCTCAATGATCTCCTGCACTAACACTGATCGAAGACGCGGAGTAGACCGCGGTTCTTCGGAGATCGCCATGTTCCCCAATGGAGTCGCGCACGTGAACTGCAATTCCTCCCCGCGATAGACTTGCACCTCATAGGCCAGGCGGTGGTCCCCGACTCCCAGATTCAGGTCGGCAAACGGAACGGTCCAGGAAAACGTGTGTACCAACTCATCATCCGGTCGGACGATGTCGATCGATTGGCGATAATGACCGTTCTCGTCCCGATTGACCGCGTTCCGGCTCTTGACGAGGACTGGCTCCGGTTCTGGCGCCGGTTCAGGAACCGGAGCATCTGGATCACTCGGCAGAACAAACTCCGGAATCGGGATGTGATAGGCCCTGATTTCTGCACGCAACCGATCGTCTCCGGGGTAGAACACCAGAGTGCATTTTAGCACCTCCCCGGGAGGGGTCTGCGACCCGTCGTAGACGACTTCCAAATTACGAAACGTCGCAGCCATCAGACCCGAACTTGAGCAGATCGCCGCGACGAACAGTACACACCACCGCAGAATCATTTTCACAATAGCCCCCCCAATCACTGGAACAGTGATTCACTTCATCGAGTCATCTATACCAAGTCGGTTTCACGTTCTCAATCGAAGGGGTCAGGATCGGCCCTTGAGCGGGTGCATTCGCCCGGCGGCGAACTTCGTACAGATTTCAGACGCGGGTCATCACTCAGGTCGCCCCATCGCGAGCAATGCATCAAATAAAACTTATGCCATGAGTGGGGCCAACGATAGAGCGCACGTGTGCTGCTAAACTCTACAATCCTCGACGAACCGTCGCCCCTTCATGGACACCGCCATGCAACCCGTATCCTTGGCCATCGTTTGGCATCAGCATCAACCGTACTACCCGGACGACATCTCCGGCGATGTGCTCATGCCGTGGGTCCGGTTTCATGCGACCAAGGACTACATCGGAATGGCCCTCCATATTCAGGAGGTCCCCGAGTTCCGCTGCACAATCAATCTGGTGCCGAGCTTACTCGTGCAGTTGCAGCGGTATGTCGCGGGCGGCAGCGATCGGCACCTCGACGTTTCGCGGCTCCCGGTCGATGGCCTTTCCGAGGTCGATGCCCAGTACCTTATCGAGAACTTTTTCGCAGCCAACATGGACTCGATGATCCGGCCCCATGCGCGGTATCTGGAACTCCATCGCAAACGCCACACCCAGCCCTCGGATCTCAAGTCGGTCCTGCAACGCTTCTCGAAGTCTGAGCTGCGCGATCTCCAGGTGTGGCACAATCTGAGTTGGTTTCACGAACTGCTGTTTGAGACCGATCCGGAACTTCGCGAGTTCCGGAACAAGGCCCGCGACTACACCGAAGCGGACAAGCAGTGGCTCCTGCAAAAGCAGCGGGAGATCATCGCCCGCGTGATTCCGCTGCATAAGGAACTGCAAGACAGCGGGCAGATCGAGATCACCACGACGCCGTTCTACCACCCGATCCTGCCGCTGCTCTGGGACAAGCGATCGACCCGGCAGGGGTTGCCGAACTGCGAATTACCGCAATACCTGGAGGGCTATCCGGAAGATGCGCGGCGGCACTTAAAGGCCGCTGTCGAACTGCACGAGCAGTGCTTTGGCTGCAAGCCGCGCGGGATGTGGCCCTCGGAAGGCTCGGTCTCGCAGGAAATCCTCCCGGCCATCATCGAACAGGGCATCGAGTGGATCGCCACCGATGAAGAGGTTCTCTCACGCTCACTCGATAGCCAGATGCATCGCCGACGGCACGGTGACCGCGGCGTTCAGCGGCCCGATCTGCTGTACCAGCCGTGGACCTGGGACCAGGGGGCCAAGCCGCTGCACATGATCTTCCGCGATCACGGGCTCAGCGACTTCATCGGTTTCGATGCCCAGCGGATCGAATCGGTCTCCGCAGCCCACACTCTCATTAACTCGTGCGTTCAGATTGGGCGGGCAGTGCGGGGTGATCGAACGGACACCCCCGTCCTCGTGCCGGTGATCCTCGACGGGGAGAACTGCTGGGAGTCGTTTCGCGATGGCGGAGTGCTCTTCCTTCGCACCCTCTACCGCGAAGCAGTCCGCCACTCGGACGTTCAGCCGATGCGTGTGTGTGACTACCTCAAGAAGCACCCGCCGACGGCGAAGCTGCCGAAACTACACGCGGGAAGTTGGATCGATGCGAACTTCTACATCTGGATCGGTCACTCCGAAGATCGCCAGGCGTGGGATGTATTGCACGAGACGCGGGCCTACCTGAAGAAGCAAGAAGCGACCGGCAAGCATGATGCCGCCTTGCTGGCCCGGGCTTGGCGCGAGATCGACATCGCCGAGGGGAGTGACTGGTGCTGGTGGTACGGCGATGACCGCAACAGTGGCCAAGATGAGCTGTTCGACTTGTTGTTCCGGCGGCACTTGCAGAACGTCTATCGCCTCTTCGGCGACTCCCCGCCGACGAATCTGCTGCGGGCGATTTGCAAGGAGCAGATGGCCAGCCTGCATACCCAGCCGGTCGATCTACTACGGGTAGAGCCTGACGGACGAAGACGGTTCTTCGACTGGAAACCCGCCGGGGTCTTCGTGGCCGGATCGGAACGCGGCACCATGGCCCGCGTGACGGAGGGGCTGATTCGCAAGTTGTATTTCGGGTTCGACGAGCTCTCCCTGCTAATTCGCTGTGACACGACCCGCCGAGCCAAGGAGGACCTGCCGGAGAACTATGAACTGCGGGTCCGCTTCGTGGAACCCGATGGCCACGAGGTCCGGGTCCGCTGTGACTCCACAGCCTGCTGGGCTGCTAGCCTTCAGCGGGGGGTGAACCGGGAGGTGTCCGGCGTCCGCACGGGGGTCAGTGATTTTGCGGTGATCTCGATCCCGCTCGCGGACCTGAACACGTCCCCCACGCAGCCGGTTCACTTCTATGTGGAGCTCTTCGAAGAGAATCAAAGCATCGACCGCGTCCCGTCCGAAGGGCTGATCCAACTGACCGTCCCGGCGGCAGATTTCAAGGCGAGTCTTTGGCAGGTGTGATGCGAGCACGGAGTCCTCCGTGCCAGGCGACATGTGGCACCAGCAAGCCTGGTTCGAAAGCTGGCGATGTGTACGGAACCACCTGCGGGCTTGGGGCCACGCTCCGGGAGCACGGAGGACTGATCGGCCTGTTGATTTAATTGCCTGCCCGATGACCATTCCGCCCGGCAGTTGGAGGCTGGGGCTGGGGCTGGGGGCGAGGGAGGGTTTGCCGTGGAGTAT
>JAYSVZ010000555.1:0-4169 GCA_043718305.1 Planctomycetota bacterium
GTTCATCTGCCAGAACATCAGACTGAAATACGGTGTCACGCGCCATGTCATCCCTCCGTGGGTCACCCGGTTCTCCCGCTGGGGAGAATCGGCTGCAAGAGGGAGAGGATACCTTCCCGGCCTGCGAGGGCCAATCACAGCTTTCGAAGGAATCCGACTGCCAGTCAGAATACCCCTGACGCTCTCGCTTCCCGTCAATCGAACGGGGCGGGGTTCACAAGGGCGAGACTGACCATCGGTAGCGCGGCGGGCGAATCGGCGACATCGCTCAGTCGCACGGTTCAGACGGCACCCCAGTTCCCCTTGCAGATCGTGCGAGGCGGCACGACGATGCCTTCCGGATTTCAGTGCGTTTGGGCACTGAATCGAACGGCCATTTTTGCCAGGGACTGCATCATGGGGGCTTTTCTCGTCAACTTTCACGTCCGCTCGGATCTCGCCGAGCAGGTCGCCGAGGCCCTCTTAAGCCACTCATTTGATCGCGTGTGGATCGCTGGCCCGGATGGCGGATGGGTTTCGTTCTGGGAGGAACAGTCCTCCATGCAGGACGCCCTTCGGATCCAGGAGATCGCTGCGGCGGTCTCTCGATCACTGGAGACCCCCGTCATCGCCTTCCTGGTACATGACAGCGATTTTCTCTGCTACTGGCTCTACGACTTCGGCCAACTTCAGGACGAGTACAACTCGTGCCCGGGGTACTTTGATGATGAACTGGATGATGGCTCGCTCGCGGGCGATCCGGAAGTTCTTCTGCGCTATTGTCTGCCGGGAACCAAGCAAGCCCGTTTGGAGGAAATCCTGGCCCAGGGGAACAAGCTGGAGATGCTTTCCAGCGGCAGTCTGTCCTTCGTCTTCGCGGAGGAGCGGATCTCGGCCATTGTGCCGCTGTTGGGTCTGCACGAGGACTGGGCGCGGGCCGACTTCAACGACATTGGGAGCGAGGTGACTCCGGAAGAACTCGGGGCCCGCTGGATCGGAGCCGGGGAGCCGCCCGAGGAGGGTGAGAGTGCGTTATGGGGGGATGGGAGTTCATTCGAAGAGTTCGAGGGTGATGAAGATGACATGGACGACGGTTCAGGGCATCGGGGGTAATTCAATGAGACGACAAAGACCTTCGCGGGGTGAGCCTATTAGGCAGATTCAGCTTCAGAAATGGTAATCAGACCGAAAGTGTCTGAAGGGGTGCAAACGGTCGGAAGCCTCGTTAGATTGGACGGTTCCACTCCGCCGGGCGAAGCTCTGTGCGAGTGCCCCACAAGGCTTGGTGAGGATGCAGGGCGTGAACGACCTGAAGCGAGTTTCCGTGGTGGCGGTGGTCCTGATCGTGGTGCTCCGGCTCTCGATCGGGTGGCAGTTCCTGTACGAGGGGCTGTGGAAGCATGACACGATGGACTCGCCGACGCCGTGGACGGCAGAGGGCTATCTCAAGGCGGCCCAAGGACCGTTCCGCGATCAGTTTCGAGGAATGACCGGCGATCCGGACGACCTCGGCTGGCTCGATCACGCGACGATGCAGCAGAAGTGGTCCGACTGGCGGGCGCGGTTTACGGAGCACTACCAACTCAGTGCCGATCAACAGAAAGCGTTGGACGCTCTGATCGATCCGTCGGGACCAATTGGGTTGACGCTGGATAAGCTCCCGGCATCAGTCAACGCCGAGGATTTCCCGAAGGATACGAACAAGAAGCCCGTCCTGAGTTATGACGCCGCCAAGAAAACACTGACCGCTTCTGGGGTACTCCTGGCCGAAGAAGTCGCGGCGATCAAGAAGAATATCTCGGTGGCTGACTTGGGCGACAAGGTCTATGCCCAGACCGACGCTCGTGGGGCTCTGATGCGAGAAGGGGGCGAACTGGTCGTCCCGACTCCCGAGGAGATCGCGTTCTACAAAGAAGTTCTCGAACTCGAAAAGAAGGCCCTGACCCCCCGCGAGTTGCAACGTGTGGCAGGCATGAAGGCGACCCTCGGCATTGTCGCCATCGACGAAACGACCTTCACCCGGCAGGCGGAAGACGGCAGCCCGGCCCGCATCGGGGGAACGCTGGTCCCGGCGGACAAGACCGAGGTCCGCTTCCTGCAAGTGCTGACAGAGTTGGAGAAGAAGGCCAACGACCTCTCCTTCTCCGAACGACTCACGGCGATGCTCTCCGCCGACCCGGATCGAGTCGGCGTCGTGTGGCGGACCACTCCCAAGGCCGAACTCGCGATGGGCACAGCCGCTGTTGGCTCGACCTCGGAATTCAATGTGAAGTATGGCGATATCCAGGGCTACAAAGATCTGGTGACCGAATACGAAACCGCGCTGGCCAAAGCCAATGTTGATTTTCAATTCGCACATGCCGAGCGAATCGGTCGAAAGTTGGCCGACCAACGGTCATCGGTGCTCGGCCCCGTCAAGGCGCTCGACGCCCAGCTTCGCGATGCGGCCCGCAAGATTCTCACATTGGAGCAACTCGCCCTGGGGGCGGCCCCCCCTGAGCCGACGCCCGTCTGGAAGGCGAGCCAGCAAGCGATGTGGGGCCTGTTGATTCTAGGGACGCTCTTGATCCTCGGCCTGGGAACGCGCGTCGCGGCCATCGCCGGGGCTGTGATGCTGATGAGCTTCTATCTCGTCGTCCCGCCGTGGCCCGGCGTCCCGCAACCCGCAGGACCGGAGCACTCGTTCATCGTGAATAAGAACCTAATCGAAGTGCTGGCCCTGGTGGCCATCGCCGCCCTTCCGACCGGATCGTGGTTCGGCCTGGATGGGGTGCTTCGGAAGCTCTTCCGTCGAGGAGGGGGTAAGAACCCGATCGCGGTTGACGCGAAGACGTAAAGCCGGCGAGCGAAAAGAGTCTCCCCGTAAGACGGTCCTTTCCAGGCCGTCTGCAAGAATCGATCATGGACGGCCTAGAAAGGCCATCCTACGGGGTATTTTATTCCCGCCAGTGGCCGAGGAGTCGTGTCTTGATTCTTCGGCAAATCTCAACTGTTCGATGAATCACTCGATTCATCTTCGAACCGCTCCGTTCCCCGGAGGAGTCGGCGGAGGAGGATCTCCGAAATCCGGCCCCGGAATCGTTCTCGGCCATCGATTTCCAGGACGGGCACCCACGTCCCGTACTTCTCGACCAACTCTGGGTTGGCGTCGATATCGACCAGTTGCAGCGGCGGGAGTTCTTCCTCGTAGTCCAAAAGAAGTGCGTACGCTTCATCGCACAGAGGGCAATCCTGGCGGGTGTAGAACACCCCCGATTGGAATCGCTGGGTATTCCCTCGCGCGGAGGAGGGCCGAAGTTCCTCTCGCGAAATTTCCCGCAAGATCCAGAGTCCCGCCCCGGTGATCGCCAAAGAGATCATCATCCACAGCGGAATGGCATTTTGAAACCACCCCACGGGCACAGCGTTTCGCAACTTGGGGGTCGCGATCACCACGATGGCCACCGTTCCGAACGAAACCATGGCGGAGGCGAGCCTTCCACGCCACTGTCGCGAGACGGAGTGGCCGTTCATGGAGTGGTCCTTCGGTTTGGTCATTCGCGGTTCCATCCAATCCGTCTATGGGAGCCCTGCCCGGTGGAATCATACGCAGAAAGTGGGCGTCGTGTCTGCAATCGTGGTGCGTTGTGCTACTCCGAAGCCTCATGGAACGCGTATGATGCTCTTCCACATTCGGAGTGGGCTAGGCGATCGCTGTGCGGGGCAACCCGCGTGGAGGAAAGTCCGGGCTCCACAGGACACGGTGGTGGGTAATCCCCACCATCCGCAAGGGTCGGGAAAGTGCCACAGAAAACAAACCGCCATGTGGTTCCGCAAGGGACTTCGTGGTAAGGGTGAAAAGGTGCGGTAAGAGCGCACCGCGGTTCTGGTGACAGAACTGGCAGGGCAAACCCCACCGGGAGCAAGACCAAGCAGGGCGAAGACCGGATGGAGAAAAAGAGAAGGGACAAGTATCAAGTGGGCAAGTGACAAGTTTTGCCCACTTGACACTTGGCACTTGAAACTTGTCACTTCTCTTCCTCTCCATTCGGTCACGGAGCGGTCCGTTCCGTTTGACGTCCGGGTCGGTCGCATCGAGCTGTGCGGGTAACCCACAGCCCAGAGAAATGATCGCCCACGACAGAACCCGGCTTACCGGCCCGCTCCGAATGTGGGCTTTTTTTGAAGTTTTCAGTCGTCAGTTCTCAGTG
>JAYSVZ010000556.1:0-4157 GCA_043718305.1 Planctomycetota bacterium
CCGCTGGTGGGGACGACGCTGACAACCTCAGCCAAGTTCGCCGTCCTGGCCAAGAGTCCGCTGACGCAGCGGCTTTCAGATTCGCTGTCGTCCTCGCACTTTGCCATCGCGGGGAAACGGGCGGGGTATGATGCGATCGTGATCGTCGGAGCGGCAAGCGAGCCGATGGCGATTCGGATCGAGGGGTGGCGAGAGAATGTCGCCTTTCGCTCCGCGAAAGAGCGTTCTTTTGCGGAGCAAAAGACGACGATCGACTTCCTCTCGGCCCAACCGTGGTGGGGCCAATCGAGCCGCATTGCCGCCGATGCCATCCGTCACGAATGGGGCAATCGCTTCCGAGTGGCCGCCATCGGCCCAGCGGGTGAGCGCCTCGTGCGGTACGCCACGATCTCCTCGGATGGACGCCATGCCGGGCGGGGTGGGTTGGGAGCGGTCCTCGGTTCCAAGAAGCTGAAGGCCATTGCCGTCGCGGGCGACCATCTCACGCCGCAAGCCCACCCCGAGGAGCTGATCGCCCTCAGCCGCGACCTCTCCCGCCGCTCGTTCGGCCCCGCGACGGAGAAGTACCGCGAGCTCGGCACGGTCTCGAACCTGCTCACGTTCAACCGCCTCGGCACCCTGCCCACCCGCAACTTTCAATCGGGCACTTTTGAGGGAGCTGAGCAACTTAACCCCGAGTCGTTCGTCACCGAACATCCCCGCACCCGAGAGAGCTGTGCCGCATGTACGATCGGGTGTGAGCATGTGTTCCATGGGCTGGGGAAGGATGGGACGGAAGGGGTGCGGCTGGAGTATGAGAGTCTGTTCGCGCTCGGCCCGCTGTGTGGGATCTCGAAGCCCGAGACGGTGCTGAAGGCTGCTGCCTTATGCGATGAGTACGGGATCGACACGATCAGTGCGGGGGCGACGATCGCCTTTGCGATGGAGTGCGCCGAGCGCGGGTTGCTGCGTGGGATAGGCGTGACTAACACCAGCGACACCACTGCGGGGGAGAGGGCTAGGGGGGCTCGGGTGAGGGGGACCACCGGACAGCTCACGCCCCCTCACCCCGACCCTCTCCCCCACAGCCACGTCCTCACAGAAAGTCGCACCGATGGTGAGGGAGAGGGGGCAGAAGAGCGACAGGCTGGAAGCCTATCCCGCTTGCGCTTCGGTGATGACGAGGGGTTACTGGCTGCCCTCCGATTGATCGGCGAACGCAGCGGGTTCGGCGACCGCTTGGCCGAAGGGAGTCGACTACTGGCCGCCCAACTCGGCCCCGAGGCCCAAGCCATTGCCCCGCATGTGAAGGGGTTGGAGATCCCGGGCTACGAGCCGCGCGCCCTCCAGTCGATGGCCCTCGGGTTTGCGGTCAGTACGCGCGGAGCCGATCACAACCGGTCTGGGGCCTACCAAGTCGACTTCTCGGACAAGGTCAACCGCCTCGACCTGGCCACCGATGGCGTCCGCTTTGCCATTGAGACCGAGGACGAAGCTGCCGTGATGGACTCGCTGATCCTCTGCAAGTTCCTGCGCGGGGCACTGAACGACAAGTACGCCGAGATGGCCCGCATGCTGGCCCTCACCACCGGCTGGGACATCGACGCCGATGAGTTACATCAGATTGCCGAGCGGATCGTTCGCCTCCGCAAGTGGTACAACATCCGCCACGGCTGGACCCCGGCTGAGGATACGCTACCGCCGAGGTTTCTGAGCGAGTCGCTCCCCGATGGAGCCAGCGCCGGGGCGGCCCTCACCGCCGAACATCTCCAACGGCTGATCGCCGAGTACAACACCCAACGCGGGTGGAGCGCGGAGGGTTGGTTGCCCGAGGAGCAGATTGCGGGGCTGCTTAAAGCCGGGTGTCATGGCGACGGCTTTGCGTCGCCAAGCTCAATAGGCGGGTTAAGCGATTGATGCGGCCATGCTCCGTCTCCTCTCCCCGGGGAGAGGAGACGGTGAGTGAACACCCGAGCCGTAGTCGTTTTAATACCGGAAGCTTGTCTGAACATAGAACTGGCTCGCATCATCCCGAGGGACGGTGCGGTCGATGAACTCACCGTACCAGAACCACGAGTAGCCCATCTGGACATCGAAGTTCGGGTTGAACGCGTAGAACCCATACAGGTCGAGGGCCTGCCCCAGTTCGTTTCCGTTGCCCGGTGTCCCGACCGGAGCTCCGGCCACGTTGTAGGCTCGGTCACCATCGGAGGCCAACTGGAAGAAGTGGTAAGCGGTCGTGATGGCTGTCTTCTTGGTCGGCTTCACTTCAGCCTGCATTCCGTAATTCATCAGGTTCTGGCCCGACAAGTTGTCGCTGATCGCCCAGTAGGCATGGCCGAGCGGGAACATCGTGTAGAACGTGTTGTTCTCAGCATCGGTCGGACTGTTGTCACCCGAGCCGTAGTAGAGCAGACCGCTCACCCGAGGAGACCAAGTCGCCTCTTTCCACGTATGGCCCAGCACCCCGGTCGCGAAGCCCGCTTGGACATCTTGGCCATTGTCCTCTCCGAATTGGTAGGCTCCTTCCAGGTCCAAATCCCACACGCGGCCCCCATCCTGCGGCATCAGCTTCGTGTACCGGGTGCCGATCGTGTGCCGACTTCCATCCGCGCGGGTCGGAACCTGGATCTGGTCTTCCAGCCACAAGTAGTAGAGATCGATGTTTGTGTTGTCGATAGCGGTGTAGGTGTAGTACGCCCCGCTGTAGAAGACATCGCGATTGGCTTCGTCGAACTTGTTGTTGAATTCAGCCACCGCGTTGAAGCCCGTAGCGGAATTGACGGGGTTCACCGTGAACAGGTCGAGCTTATAGTCCTTCTCTTTCACCATGTAGCGGAACCCTTCGAAGTTCCGGCGAGTGTTGGCCCAGTCGAGGGGCGACACGAGCCGCTGCCGACCGAAGAGGAGTTCTTGCCGACCGGCTCGAATCGTGTGTGTGCCACCCGATTCGGTCTCGAAGACCTCCACATCCATAAAGGCGTTCTGGAGATCCCAACGGTTCTCATCGATCGCCTGCGTCGGCAGGTCTTCACCGAAGCTTTCGGCGGTGATCCCTTCCACGTAGAAGCGGACGTTGTCCCCCGCCTTCAGGTCCATGTAGTGCCGCCAACGGGTGAGGTTGTATGTATCTTCCCCGGGTCCACCGGGTTGCAACCGGTTCTCCTGATTCATATAGCGGTGCCGCAACTCGCCCCCGGTCGAGAAGACCAGATTGGTGTCGAGGAAGCAGAACTTCATCAGCTTCAACTCTTCCCCCAAGACGTACTCCGCATCCGGCTTCCCCTTGTACGAGAAATCGTTGTCGGAGTAGATCGGTTTGTAGGGACCAGTCGGCGGAAGAACCTTCGGTCCAGGAAAGGCCGGGGGGGCCTTCTTCTTGGGCACTGGTGGCTTCGGCTGAGGGGCTGGAGCCACGGGGGTTGGCTTCGTCACGGTGTCAGTCGAGACCGAAACATTGTCATCGGCGATTGTTGCCGGAGTCACTGTCGCGTCATCCGCCACCGAGTCGTCTGCGAGTACGCAGCCTCCCATCACACCGTAGAACAACAGCAGGCCGCAACTGGCACTCACCCATCCATGGGTCCGCATTCGAATCACTCCATGAAGCGGCCATGCGGCCACAGTCGCCTCCCCCATTGATGGGGACGACTCAACGAGCGCACAGACGATATCGGTCGAGTTGAACTACGGATTGATTCACGCCCAAGGACGGGGACCGGAATCGTCGGCATAAACATGAAGAATCGGCATAATCCAGCGCGAGTCACATAACCGCCCCCGTGTGCCACAACCTTGCCTGTTTGCACAGCATGCCTGCCATCGTACGGGGCAGCCGTGTCTTCACATCAACTTCATAAGCACTGGAATGAGTCGTACAGGGTGCCGCCCAGTGGTCGTCGGATCAGTACGTGTGATTGGCACGGTTGCTGCATTACCCAAGGTTCAGTGAGTTTTCGCCTGCATCCGACGCGCTCCCGGAAGTTGTGGCCAGGAATCGCTGAAGGATCTACCCATGACTGCCGTTGGACCAGCCGACCGGATCAATCTGTTCGACTTCACCTCGCCGTCGATGCGGGCCTTTCATATGGCCTGGATGGCGTTCTTTCTGTGCTTCTTCAGTTGGTTCGGCCTGTTTCCGCTGATGCCAATCATTCGGGAAGAGTTGCATCTGACGA
>JAYSVZ010000557.1:0-4153 GCA_043718305.1 Planctomycetota bacterium
CCTCCCCCTCGCTGCCCCTCCGCGCACCGGGGTCAGGGGAATTCCAGCACCCCAGAAAATCCCAGCCCATACTTCAACAGGCCGTCACGTCCGCCCGCTTGCTGTCGATCTGGTGCCCGCCATCAGCCTTTTTTTCATCCGCTTCGGCGGCCCGCCTCGGAGGGGAACGACTCGAATACCACTCCAGATCTGACTCCTTGACCTGCTAAAACGCGGTTCCCGGAGGCGGGACCGGTTTTTTTCGCAGACTCGCGATAGAATCCCAGCCCGGTCTCCAGATGGATGCTAGGTTTTCACGGGTTCCGACCTTTGTTGCGACATTGCGCAACATATCGTCAGGCCCTGGAGAGCCTTCCCCATGCCGCTCGTTGCTGAAATCCACACCACCACCTTCACCGATTTGGACCAGTTGGTTGACTGCTCCGAAACGGTCCGTGAGCTCCTCGAATCCGAAATCGAGTTTGACGGCCCCTTGATCGACATCCACGAACTCCAAGCGAACGTCGAGCGGCCCGCCCACGGAAAAGTGGTCGCGGTCATGCCCGCTTACAATGCCGCTGCCACCCTCGAACGAACGGTCGCTGACATCCCACCGGGTGTTGTCGATGAGATCGTCCTCGTCGACGATTGCAGCCGTGACTCGACGGCCAACCTCGCCCGCCGCATGGGGCTCAAGGTCATCGTCCACGAAAAGAACAAGGGGTACGGCGGCAACCAGAAAACCTGCTACAAGCTGGCACTGGAACTCGGGGCCGATTACATCGTGATGATCCACCCCGACTACCAATACGACAGCCGGGTCGTGGGGGCGGCTGTGGAGTTTCTGCGGCTGGGGATTTGTGATGTGATTCTGGGGTCGCGCGTCCGTACGCGGCAGGAAGCTTTGGCCGGGGGCATGCCGGTCTGGAAGTACATTGCCAACCGCATTCTGACGACGATCGAGAACATCGCCCTCGGGCAGAACCTGGGTGACTTCCATAGCGGGTTCCGAGCCTACCGCCGCGAGGTGCTGGAAAAAATCCCCTTCGATAAGAACACCGATGACTTCGCCTTCGACAGCCAGTTCTTGGCCCAAGCGGTCCACTTCGGCTTCAAAGTCGGCGACATTCCGGTGCCGGTGCGGTACTTCGATGAAGCGTCGAGCATCAACTTCCGGCGGTGCGTCAAGTACGGTCTAACCACACTTCAGGTGATGGCCGAGTTCTGGCTGCACCGGCTGGGGATTAAGCGGTGTCCGTACTTTAAGGTCGACCCCGCTCCGGTGACGGATTCGAATGGCCAGCAAGGCATCTGACCGGGCTGGCCACTCACTTGCGCACGGGCGTTTCGAGTCCCGTGGTTTGCAGGCCGTTTTGCGAGCTGCGGGGTGACTGTGAGACTTCCTCTTCATCGGTCAGTTCGCCCTCCAGGAACTTCTGGAACGAGCGGCTCGGTTTTTGGATCAGGATGACTTTGTTCTGTGGCCCGTTGGCCGTCCGCGTCTTGATGAAGATCACGACTTCGGCGTCCCCTGCGGTGAACTCGTCGACCGACGGGGCCGCTTCTTTCGAAACTGGAGTTTGCCGAGCAGCCGGGGGACTGGGCGGGACTGTTGCGAGGCTGAGTTCCTCGGACCAGGGGGCGGCCCCTGAGCTGGGATCGTCCTGGTTTACGATGGCCGATTCGGCGGGCGTAGCGCTCGGGACGAGATGACTGTAGTTGTGCTTTTCGAGCAGCGCGATCATCGGCCCCCGACCGCAGTAGACGCCCCCTTTGCCTTGCTTGTCGGCAGCAAAGCAAACGCCGATCAGTTGGTCTTGCTCGTTGAAGAGTCCGCCACCGGATCGTCCCTGGACCGGGACGCCGGTGCAACTGATCGTTTCGGGGCCTTCGAATTCATTGAGCTTGGTGATCTTCAGTTGCTCGCGCGAGGGCGGGTCGCCACCACTGCAACCGATCCCCGCGACAGAGGTTCCCTTGCTGAGCAGCCCCATCGGCGGAGCGATCGGACAGGCGGGATAGGTTTCCGCCGTGGGGATCGTCACCAGCCCGATGTCCGCTTCGAGGTTGTACCCGACAACCGTTCCCACAAAGGTCTTCGGAACGCCAGTCTCGAACAGATCGACCTCGATTTTGGTCGTCGACCCGGCATTGCGAAAGATATGGCCGCACGTCATGAGTGTCGTCCGTCCGCGCCGGCTTTCAATGACGGTCCCCGACCCCTTCACCAGTGAGTCGCCAGTGATCACCCGGATTCGGGAGCTACTGGCCATGGGATCCTGCGGGAGCGCATGCTCCTCTGGAAACCCCTTGGGTGCGGTGGAGGCCAACGAATCGTTCCCACGAACCACGGGGTTCGCGGCGGCGGACTGTTCTCCCCGAGGGAATGGCCACAGCTTCAGTCCGGTCTTCTCGGGGGGAGCCATGCGAGGCTTCGCCGGACGTGACTCAGCTGTGTCCCGGACTTCCGGTCGAGGCAACGGGGCCGACTCGCCCAGACTCACATCCAGCGGACCGCCAGCGACTCTCTGCGGGCCGGGGATCTTGGCCAGCATGCGGCGGATGGCAGTCTCGGTGAGAGCCCCTTGGGCGCGTTCCACTTCCCGACCATCCACAATCAGAACGAATGTGGGGACGCGATCGATGCGGTACTGACTCGCCAAGGCGCGTTCCGACTCGACATTGACACTCTGAATCGGAAGCCCCTCCCGTTCCAGTTTCGAGATGATCGGAGCGACCTGCTGACAAGGGGCACACCCCGACCCGCTGAACTCTAAAACGTATCCTCGATTATCAGCTCCCAGAGCTGTGGCGGTCATCGCGAGAACACAAACGGCAACAGTGAGATTCATCGACACGAGCCTCCATGCCTTGTGTAGTAGTTACAATCCGCGAGTTGACGGGCTGTAAGAACGACACAGACGAACATCAAACCGGGCCCGTGGAACACGGGTCCGGCAGACAGGATCACGAGGCGACATCAGGCATTGACCAGCGTTGTTGGCTGGCGCAAGGCCGAACGAGGCACCTCTTCCATGCGATCCCGAGAGGGCTTAAGGCACATGGCGTGCCACGGGTCATCAGTCTCCAGTTTTCGGGAGTCTGAGACGCATTACCCCACGGTCACGGGCGGATCGTTGTTCTCGGGCCGCCCTTCGGTGTAGTACCAGTTGTGAATCGGCTTCAAAATCGCCTGCACATCGGCGAGGAGCTGCGTATCGAGCGGCTGTTGAACCCACTCGGCCCACTGCCGAATGCGGTTCGGGTTGGCACTCCCGGTGACGCAAGTGCTGATCTCCGGATTCGCCACCGAGAACTGAAGCGCCAGTTGGGCGATGTCGACGCCCTGCTTCTGGCAATACTCAGCCGCCTTTTTCGCAGTCTCGCGGACGAACGGCGTGGCCTTATGCCACGGCGGCAGCGAATCGTTCGTCAGCAGCCGGGCCGAGAACGGAGCGGCGTTCATGATGCCGACGTTCTTCGATTTCAAGTACGGGATCAGATCGCCGAACATTGTGTTCTGAAGCGTGTAGTGGTTGTACGACAACACGATATCGAGCGTCGTTCGATCGAGGATGTACTGAAACATCTTCATCGGGTAACCGCTGACGCCGATGAACTTCACCTTGCCGAGCCGTTGCTGTTCGCGGAGCGCGGGAAGGGTCTCTTCGACGATTTGCGACATCTCGACGAACTCGATGTCATGGCAGAGCATGATGTCGAGGGACTCGACGCCCAGCCGCTCAAGACTGATGTCGACACTTTCCGCGACCCGGCGGGCTGAGAAGTCGAAATGCCTTCCGGCATACCGCCCGAGCTTGGTGCCAAGGATGTAGCTCTCGCGGGGGATGCCTCGTAAGGCAAAACCAAGCAGACATTCCGATGTGCCCCGTCCATAGAACGGCGAGGTGTCAATGAAGTTCAGGCCACACTCGATCGCTACGGGGACACTGCGGAGGGCCTCGTTGATGTCGACCTGGCGGAACTCCTGACCCAGTGAGGAGGCTCCGAACGAAAGAATCGGAAGTTGCAGGCCAGTCTGGCCGAGCGGGCGAGTGAGCATGGTGAATGACCAGAGAGAAGTGCTCTAAATGTCCTGTCAAGGCTTGAATCGGGGTTGGAGTCCAGCCTTTAGCCTGTCCGGAACAGCCTCACGGCTGGACTCCAACCCCGA
>JAYSVZ010000558.1:0-4151 GCA_043718305.1 Planctomycetota bacterium
TCGCGATCCCCCGCCCGAGGATCTCCAGCTTCAGATCCCGCTCGTACTCGATCTCATCCGGGCCTTTAACATCCCCGTGGTGATCGTCGAGGGCTGGGAAGCTGACGATGTCATCGCCACGCTTGCCACACGTGCGGCAGCCGATGGCATGGACGTGCGGATGGTCACGAACGACAAGGACGCCCGCCAGCTTCTCAGCGACAAGATCAAGGGCTACAGCATTCGCAAGAAGCAGCTCTATGAGGCGTCTGATTTGATGAAGGACTGGGGTATTCGGCCCGACCAAGTCGTCGACTTTCAATCACTCGTCGGCGACAGTGTCGACAACGTTCCCGGCGTGCCGCAAGTCGGACCGAAGACCGCCACGACTCTCTTGCAGGAGTACGGCACACTCGAAGAAGTCCTCGCCAATGCCGACAAGGTCAAGGGGAAGAAGGTCTCCGAGAACCTGAAAGAGTTCGCGCACCAGGCCCACCTGAGCCGGAGCCTGGTCCGGCTTAATTGTGACCTGCCGATTGAACTCGATTGGGAGACCGCTCGACTTCAGGAGCCGAACTGGGAGAAGCTTCTGGAGCTGTATCAGGACTACAACTTCCGGCGGTATGCGAGCGACGCCCAGACGCGGGTCAACGCGACCAAGATCGAGACCGCTACCGAAGTCGCCCGCGACTGGAAGGTGATCCGCACGCAGGCCGAGTTCGACGCGTTCCTGCCGGTCCTTAAGCAGCAGGCCACGTTCTGCATGGACCTCGAAACAACCAGTTCGAACGCGATGGTCGCCGAGATTGTCGGCTGGTCCTTCTGTTGGCAGACCGGAACGGGCTACTACATCCCGGTCGATGGGCCGCGCGGGACACAGACGCTGAAGGGGGCTGATGTCCTGGCGGCGATCAAGCCGGTCCTGGAAGACCCAGCTCACACGATTTTGAACCAGAACCTCAAGTACGAGCTGCTGGTACTGAGGCAACATGGGGTGTCGATCGCCGCGATCGGCCTCGATACGATGATCGGCGATTACCTGCTCGATGCCGGAGCCCGCGGCCACGACTTGCAGGAACTCTCCAAGAAATACCTGCACCGCAACATGGCCTCGGCCACCGAACCCGTCGCCAAGGAGAAGAAGCAGCTTCAGATGTTCGAGGTCGACGAATCCAAGGCGACCGACCGGGCCAGCGAAGATGCGGATGTCGCCTGGCAGTTGACATCGCTCATCGAACCCAAGCTCAAGGAGCATGGGCTGTGGGATCTCTATTGGAACCTCGAACGCCCGTTGATGGTGATTCTGGCCGAGATGGAATCGCATGGCATCCGGATCAACACGGAAGAACTCAAACGGCAAAGCGTGCATGCCGAAACGCGGATGAATGCGTTGACGATCGAATGCCACGCCCTCGCCGGGCATGAGTTCAACCTGAACTCGCCGAAGCAGCTCGCGACGATCCTGTTCGAGGAACTCAAACTCCCGGTCATCAAGAAAACCAAGACCGGCCCGAGCACGGATGAAGAGGTTCTGGAAGAGCTGGCGGCTAAGCACCCGCTGCCTGCCAAGCTGATGGAGCATCGGCATCTGGCGAAGCTCAAGGGAACCTACCTCGACTCGCTGCCACTGATGGTGAATCGAACGACGGGCAAGGTTCACACGACCTTTAGCCAGGTCTCGGCGACGACCGGTCGCTTGGCCTCGAACGATCCGAACCTGCAAAACATCCCGATCCGGACGGAAGAGGGGCGGGCCGTGCGGCGGGCGTTCGAACCGAGCGAGCCGGGGTGGAAGCTCGTGTGCCTCGACTATTCCCAGATCGAACTGCGGATGCTGGCCCACTTCTGCCAAGATCCGGCGATGCTGGAAGCATTCCACAAGAATGAAGACATCCATCGCCGCGTCGCGGCCGAGGTCTTCGGAGTCTCACAAACCGAGATCACCAGCGACCAGCGCCGTGTGGCCAAGGCGGTCAACTTCGGCGTGATCTATGGCCAGACCGCGTTTGGTTTGGCGAACGCCCTCGACATTGAACGGAGCGCTGCGAACACCTTTATCGAGGAATACTTCCAGCGCTACGCCGAGGTCGAGAAGTTCATGAACCAGACCCTGGAAGAGGTCCGCGCGCGAGGCTTTACAAAAACGATCCTCGGACGCCGCCGCGCGATCGATGGCATCCGCCCCAAACGGTTCCGGACCCTCAACCAACCCGAACGCGAAGCCGTGAACACGGTGATCCAAGGCTCCGCAGCAGACCTCGTCAAGCAAGCCATGATCAACGTCCGCGGAAAGATGCAGGCTGCAAACCACCCGGGCCGGATGCTGCTGCAAATTCACGATGAACTGGTCTTCGAGGCCCCCGAGGCAGAAGTCGAATCACTCGTCGCCATCGCGAAGCACGAGATGGAACACGCCCTCGACCTGAAGGTGCCCGTCGTCGTCGACGTGAAAGTCGGCGACAACTGGCTCGATGCGAAGTGACCCCATTGCCCGTCGGCTGATCCCGATTGGACGAATCGCCGCCGCCGCTTTCATTCTGCGTGATCTCAACTGTTCCACATGGGAGCCAATGATCTTTCGTCCCTGGCGGGACTGGTGAGTGAGGCTGCGGCTCAGCCCCACTGTTGAAACGGTGGGCGATTCTCGGGCGTCCCTAACGGGACAAAACCAAGCTTCCAGTCGGGATTGACCACCTGGGAAGCCCACGCCCTCCTGGGCTCAATTCGCCCAGGGGATCTGGTCCCCGTTGTAGCTCTCGTAGAACATCCAGCCGATTTTCTCGCTGAGCCGCGAGATGTAGTCGCGCTTGAACGTCATCAGGGACTGCTCCGAGGTCGACCGCGCCACATGCAGTGGGTACGCCAAGGCGAGTTCCTTCGAGAAGATCCGCTCGCCGTGGCCGGAGTCGTCCATCTCCGTGACGACGATGTCCGCTTCGGTACGGCCGCGATAGAGGGTCGTGCTCGTTCCTTCGTACAAGGTGAACTTTGAGAGCTCGACCTCGATCACATAGTCTGCCTTGAACTCGCGACCGATCTCCTCGGGGAGTTCCCATTTCGGATGGGCATCGACCCACGCCCGGACATAGTCGGGCTTGCAGATCGCGATCTTGTTCTCGGCGAGACGAAAGGCGACTTGAGCTGCGATCTCGTCGTCAATGTTGGGGAATTCCATCAGCATTTCGCGAGGCGCAAAGCAGACCACGGCGACGGTCTTGTCTTTGTCCTTCATCGACTGACCCGTCTCCAGATCGAAGTCGGGTTCGATCGAGGGGGGGCCGCCGATCAGGTAGCTGAGGATCACGAATTGCTGGCAACCTGCCATCAGCACGAGGGCCAGACAAGCCCCACACCAGAGTGCGAGACGGCGCGTCGGTGTGGCCGCAGCCATCACTTGAGGAGTTCGTTCCGAGAAGGTCATCACGAGTACAACTCCTGGCTCGTCACATCGAAGAAGACATTCCCCAGCCGCTGGCCGAGGAACGCGATGAACTTCTTACGAAAGATTGTTTCGGACATGTTTTCGCGCGGCACGGGATGGCCGTTCGGGTAGTCGACATCAAATTCGTGTTCGAAGAATCGAGCCATCCGGCGTGGGGAAGTGTCCGTGGTTTCGTCGCTCGCGTCGTTGATGCCTTCGATTTGAAAGCCGACGATCTGTCCCGAACACTTGCCGTGGTACATCTGCGGCGTGTTCGGTTCCTTGAGCGAGAAGTTCTCGATCCGCAGTTCAAAGAGCACGTTCGCATCTCGAATCTCGTCGATGAGCACTTGTGAGTTGTAGCGTCCGCCCCGCGCATCGATCAGTTCCACGATCTCGTTCGGGTCGACCACGGGGATTTTTTTCTGCCGCATCCGGCGGAGGAGTTCCACTTCAAGATCGCCAGCCACCGACTCGAAACCGTCTTGCACGGAGAGCGGTGCGTGGCAGGTCAATATGACGCGGTGGGTTTCATCTTCCAGATCGACCCCGGAGGTCGACTTCAGTTTGGCCATCGCCTTCGGGTCGCCGAGAAAGACCTTACTGGAGAGGGCTGCGACCTTCAGGCACCCGCCCGTTAATAACATCCCCAGGCCAGCCGCCATGAATTGGCAGGCCGCTCGGCGAGAGATCGAATTCAGCGGTCGGCCATCCATGGCGTTGACCCTTTTGAAAGTTCTTCTGTCCGACC
>JAYSVZ010000559.1:0-4143 GCA_043718305.1 Planctomycetota bacterium
CGCTCTGCCCCAGGCTGGTTTGTGGCTGCCCCGTTGGGGCGGAAGAGGGAGGGCTTTGGCGAAGATCGCGGGTGATGCGTTAATTCGGCGGTGGCGGACTCGGGGGAGTGTGAGTACAGTCGAGCCTTGATCGGGTGGCACAGCTTCGTCCGGAGGGCTTGTTCCGCCCGTAGGAGATGAACCGCAAGTGCGAGGAACAGTCCACGTCAGTAAATGGCGTTCTCTTTTCGTTTCCGGATGACCACCACCCAGAGCAGGAAGGTTGTCCAGGCGATCATCCCAAAGGTCACGCAACGACGGTAGATTCGGTCATATCGGTCATTTTCAAGGGATGCAAAGGCATCAGTGATATCGTCGGGATCAAGACCATTGGTTCGTGAGACGCGATCAGGTCCGCAGGAGTAGACTCGGACAACCTTGTTTTCAGGGATGAGCATGACGACTCGATAGGGCGTACCCCACAGGTCCGCGAGCGAAGACTCCATCTCAACCGAGGTTGCGTCCAGTTTCTTCGTGACTTCATATCCGACCGTCCTTTGGTCAGGGGGCGTATTCAATAGCCCTTTCGCAATTCCCGACAACTGAACGATTGAGTGCGGTGTGATAGTCCTTTGGAGTTGCGGAATCAACAAGGCGGTCAGGTTGAACGTCACCATCAGGATGAAGAAGAAACTGATCATTCTCGAGGCTGTGGGCTGTGCGGATTCCACGGGCATGAATCACTCCACTTGAATCCGCCCGGACCTCGACCTGGCCCGGCATACTTGCTTGGCGCGATCGACCAACAACGCCAGCAACACCTGCGCATACAACCGGTGCCCGTAGTCGTTGGGATGGTTCAGGCCGTTTCCAGTCAGGTCGAGGTCATGCTTGTTCTGCAAGAGTTCATGCCACACCGAAGTCAAATCGGCCAGGACAATCCCTGGGCCGCAGAGCGACTGCAACTCGTCCCGGTAACTAAAAAACATCTCGCGCGGCGTGTGGACCCACTCGACGTGTCCCAGCATCGGGGTCACGAGGATCATCTCAATCGTCGGGTCGGTCGCGCGGACCTTCTGAATGAACTGCTCCGCTTGCCCCTTGAACCAGGCGGGATCGCGCCGACCGACATCATTCATTCCATAGGCCATCACAATGAGATGCGGCTTCTCCGCCAGCAAAGCGTCCAGGTCGGCATTTCCATTCGCAATACTCCATCCCCCGACAGCCCGGTTCTTGAGGGTGATCGCGCTCTTCGAACTTTGACCCAACTGCTGGGCGACCAACTCCGGAAAGGCCGGCATGTGTGGTGCCACATTGTTGAGCCCCGAGGCATCGCCGCCTGCCGAGATGCTGTCGCCGCTGACCCCGATGGTGAGCGGCTCACCGGCCTTGAGCTTGGCAATCGTCCGAGGGAGTTTCTCTGAGGCGAACTGCGGGATCACGCCTTTCCATGTGAACGTCTTGCGGCGGTAGGTCACCTCGATCTGGTGGTCATGGAACCATCGCCCGGGACCGTAGAGCAGTGACACCTCGGGCTGATTGACGCGGTGCTTGTAGCTCATCGGTGACCCCGTCGCCGGGAACAGCTCCGAAGTCTTGATGAACGGAGCCTTGGAATCAGCGGCGAGTTCGATCGTCCCATCGGCATGGAGCTTGATCTGCTTCGCCGGATCGAAGGTCCGCTCACGGTTCGAATTGCGAACCGAAATGATTTCAGCCACCGGAAAGGCCAACCGCCCCAAGAGCGGCCCGCCGTCGGTCGCCTGGAGCAGGACCGTGCTCTCGGCGTGAACGATCTCCCCTTCCCACACCGGTTCCAAAAGATGCAGGTCCACCAAGGCTGGCCCCTTGGCAGGCTCATCCGCCCCAGCCGCAGTAGTGATTCCCAGAAGTCCGATCAGCAGACAGGCCATTCGAAAAAGCGTCATGCGGTTTCTCATTGTGGGGCTCAATGGGGAGAAGCGATTCGCAAAGTCTCCTCAAACTGGCAGAGTATTTCCATCGCATGGGGTGGGACTCTCGTCAGCGTGAGCGTGTCAGGAAGTTCATGTCGTACTGCGGAAAGCGGGCCGCACATTGCAAAAAACGTGTCAGAGAGTGTTTGGGAGGCATTGTTGAGCGGCTGGAGCGACTGCCGGAGGCCGTTTTCCAAGGACGCCCAGTACCAGCCAAGGCGCGATCGCTGCCAAGAATGTCCACCACCGAACAGGCCACGGCGAGGTCGGCAACTTCCAGACTCGCAAGGTTGCTCCCCCTTCGACCAGCCACCGACCATCCGAGGACTGGAGCGGATCATCGGATGCGAGGTCGATCCCCTTGCCGACGCGTCGACCAGAAACGCGGTTGAAAAGCACCCATCGTTGGTGCGGTTTCACATTCCGGTTGATGTTCAGGATTGGAATCCGCCCCCCTGTTTGATTCCAAAGGCGGACTATGCTGTCGATGAGTGCCGTCGAAAGGATGATTTTGCCCGCATAGGAACTGTCGGAAGCTCCGATGGCATTGACAATAACTCCCGGTGGCTGTTGAGGGTCGGTCAGCGTTTTTCCGTCGAATCGAAAGGAGACTACGCGGTCCGTCGGGATATCGACTATCCAGGGGGTGTACCAGATCATCAGTCGGTCTCTGTCGTTCTGGATCGCGTAGCCTGCCGCTGGTCCCTTGAGGGGTGGGATTGGAATCGTCGCCACCAGGCTTCCATCGATCAGGGACTGAACGCGAATCGTAGCCCCATCGACTTCGACCCAGTAGCGACTGTCGGACGAGAACAATCCCGCATTGTTAGTCACGGGAAAGAGCAGTTGCCCCGTCTCCGCATGAACGATCATCATCCCGCCACTCTCGGAGACTGTGTCCAGCTTGAGAGATCGTCCATCGGGGGACCTCTCCATTTCTGTATTGGGGTTGATGCGGATCGGCGGGAATCGAAGCTCACCGGTCTTCGCATGGATGACCACCGCATGCGTCCCCAAAAACGTCTGTCGCTCCCTCAAGTCGCAGGGCAACACCAGCCAGTCATCGGAAATGACCAATGCTCGGTATTTGAACTGATACGGGATGGCCAGCTCACTCAACACCTGACCGGTTTGTGGGTCAAGGATGCGGATCATTGACGAGGCTGCGTTCCGTGGTCCGCCGAGTTTCGTCATGAACTGGGCCGGGCTCAGGTTGAAGTTGTCCGTCACAACCCCATCCACGCAGACCATGTGTCCCGCAGCGTTAAATCCGATTGGAGTAGAGCCCGGCGACATCTCCCGGGTCCACAACGGACGGGATGGGACCACCCACACCAGGCTTGTCAATACGATCGAGGCAACACACGCGGCAACAAGTCGCGACTTCTGAGTTTTGAACAATCTTGACTCCGTTGTCTTTGCTTTCCCGCTCCCGCGAGATCAGCTTGTTGGAATTACGTATCGGTGCCGCGTTCTGGCACAGGCACCAATTTCCAGTGCTGGTCACGAACCTCCGCTTGATCCCATTGAATCACTGCAGTTCCACTTCGACCAGTCCCATCATGAGATTCGCTTGTGGAAAAAACAAGAAATCGCGGATTATTCTCCAAGCGAGCAGAATTGAACCGTAGCCACGTTCGCCTGAATGTGGGCGAGTGGCGTGATTCCCCCACGTTCTGGCGAAACGTGGCTACGAGAGAAGACCTCGCTTTCGCTCGCCCAGAGCATCAATAACAGTCCGGACTCATTCAGCACAACCCAAGAAAACCCCATCGAAGAGTCTTCTTCGATGGGGCTGGGTGTTCAACGAGTGTTCTAGCGGACTATGCCGCCTCAATGGGCGGAACGGGCTGGGTTTTGGCTTGGAGTTGCTCCAGCACGTCGCCCGCCTTGGTGACTGGGAGCTGGTGCGGCAGGCGGTCGTCCACGTCGTAGGCCTGTCCGATCATTTGCAGGAACCGGATGAACATCCAGGTGGGGTCGACTTCCCACCACTTATGACCCGCACGGGCCAGACGGGGGTACGCGTGGTGATTGTTGTGCCACCCTTCGCCATAGGCCAGAACCGCCACCCACCACAGGTTCCGCGACCGGTCGGTCGTCTCATAGGTCCGGTAGCCCCACATGTGCGTGGCCGAATTCACGAACCACGTGCTGTGGTAAGCGAACACCAACCGGACACACATCCCCCACAGGAACATCGGCA
>JAYSVZ010000560.1:0-13278 GCA_043718305.1 Planctomycetota bacterium
GCTGACATTCAGATCGAATCCGATGGGGTGAGCCCTGTCTCGTTTGATCGCTTGTCTCTCGGCGGACATTCCGCCGGAGTTCGCTTCATTTCGGCCTCGCATGCGCCAGGCCACATTCTTCACTGCCTCCTTTCGGAGGCCGGAGTTATATCATGCGCCGTCGTGGATTTACCCTGATTGAATTGCTCGTGGTGATCGCGATCATCGCGGTCCTGATCGCCTTGTTGCTGCCCGCCGTGCAGCAAGCCCGTGAGGCCGCTCGCCGCACACAGTGCAAGAACAACCTGAAGCAAATCGGACTGGCCCTGCACAACTACCATGAGCAGGCCCGCGTCTTTCCCCCCGGCTGGATCGGAGTCGATCCTACGACTGGCGCGATGGCCGCTCATCATGGCGGGAGTGGTGCCGGATGGGGTCTGATGCTCCTGCCTCAGATGGACCAGGCGCCCCTCTACAACCAGTTCAACCTCAACGTACCGATCAACGATCCCGTGAATGCTCCGCACATCGTGAAGAGCTTGACGGCGTTCATCTGCCCCAGCGATGCCGGTGCTTCTGACAGTTGGTCGATCGAAGATGAAGCCAGCCCCGGCACGGTTCTGGCTGTTCTGGCCCGCGCGAACTTCATCGCGGCCTTTGGAACCGAGGAACTCGATGGCTGCGAGAATGCTCCCGGGATGGCCCCCGTCCGGGCGAACGGCCAGTGTTTCGGGAACGGGGCGATCTACCACAACAGCCGCACCGGGATCCGCGATTTCACGGACGGAACCAGCAATACCTTGATGGTGGGAGAGCGCAAGACCAAGGCCGATCAAGGCTGGTGGTCGACCTGGTCTGGCGTGGTCCCCGAAGGGGAAGAGTCGTTTCAACGGGTCATGGGTTCGGTCGACCATGTCCCGAACCACCCTTCGTCACACTTTGACGACTTCAGTAGCTTTCATGTCGGGGGATCGCAGTTCCTGATGGCCGATGGGCATGTTCGGTTTGTCAGTGAAAACATCGACAGCGGCCTGTACCAGGCCCTCGGCACGATCCAGGGGAACGAGGTGATCGGGGACTTTTAGACAGGACTGTTTTCGTTGAAGTCGCCGGACTCTCCGAGTCCGGTGGATCACCGTGACCTGCTGAGAGGACAGCTGCGGTTTGCTCTGGCTTGCGAATCTAGGTTCGTCTTTCAGACCCGTGAATCAATCTTTACGACTTGTCCCGACTTCGACGATTCCAGAGCTGCCAGCAGGATCTCCGTGATGTGCCGTGAGTAACGGGCGTTGGAGAACGGGGGTTGCTGGCGGTTCTGGATACAGTCGTACCAATGCTGGTGCGAGTCGATGTTGGGGTGACCCGAGCAGTCGACTGCTTCCTGAATTAAGCCGCCGTCCTCATCAATAAGCGTACTCGGGCGGTACTTGACCAAATGCCCTGTCAGCGGCGGGTTGACGAGTTTCGCCTTGGTCCCGTGGACCTCAAAGCCATAGGTCCGCGCCCCGTCGCACCACCCGGTCTCTGCGACTCCCAAGGCTCCGCATTCGAAGTCGAGGATGGCGGCAGCGGTATCTTCGAGCGTGGTCGGCTTGTCGACCGTTGTGCAGCGAGCCATGACCGAACGCACGCTGCCCAACAGCGTCACGAGGTGGGCGATCGAGTAGACCCCCATGTCGAATAGGGCCCCCACATCGGCCCGCTTCGCATCGAAGAACCAGAGATCATCTTCGGTCTCCTCTTCGAGGATCTGCTGGATCGTGGCGTAATAAACTTCGGGACCACCGTGACTGAACCGGGCGTGGGCGGCTGAGATCCGGCCAAGTTCACCACGGGCCACGCAGTCACGGGCGGTCAGCAATGCGGGGCGCGCGACAAACGGCAAACAAAGCACCGTCCGATCGGTCTTCTCAGCGGCGCGGACGAACTGCTCGGCCTCGTCGAGCGAGGTACTAAGCGGCTTCTGCATGTGGACATGCTTACCCGCCTCCAGGGCCATCAACCCGTACTTCACATGCAGCGGATGTGGGAGCGCAATCACCACGGCATCGATCGACGGGTCGGCGATCACCTCCTCATAGGAGTGCGATTTGCGGGGCACGTTGAACTTGCGGCAGAGCGTATCGAGCCGACTCCCCTTCCGCCCGGCGAGGACCGCGACCTCGATCCCTTCGACGGAACACAACTCCGGCAAGTGCAGCTTGGCCGCAATCCCGCCCGCTCCGATGATGCCAACTCGCAGTGCCATGATGGGGTTCCAGGGAGGGGACTTGCTCGCGGAGCAGGATACCGCACAACTTGGGGGACTCGCCAGCAGAG
Organism: Planctomycetota bacterium; assembly: GCA_043718305.1. GTDB lineage: Bacteria > Planctomycetota > Planctomycetia > Planctomycetales > Planctomycetaceae > TH-plancto1. The sequence continues at coordinate 2,299 of JAYSVZ010000560.1, forward strand.
GGATGCCTGCGAAATGTTCCGCCGTCGCAGTCTGGGATAATCGCCCCCTGATGGGTTAGACTGTCCGGTGTTGGTCTTGGCCCTGACGCAAACTCCTTTGAGGATTCGAACGCATGCGATCGATGGCACATCTTTTCTTCTGTAGCGCGGTGGTCTGCCTCGCAGTTGTGACGGGTAGCGATCTCCGCGCTGCCGATGAAACCGAGGCGGGGTTTCACTCGCTCTTCAACGGCACCAGCTTCGACGGCTGGAAGCCGTGGGCCGGGGATGAGTCGTTTTGGCGGATCGAGGGCGGGGCGATCACGGGTGAATCGACCGCTGAGAAGCCGCTGGGGCACAACACGTTCCTCGTCTGGGACAATGCCGAGGTCGATGACTTCGAGCTGCGGTTGCAGTTCCGACTGACCGGCGACATGGCGCGGGCCAACAGCGGGATTCAGTTCCGCGGTCAGCAGAATCCGGATGGGCATGTGGTCGGGTATCAGGCCGACATCGACCTCGCCGGGCAATGGGCCGGGGCACTTTATGACGAAGCTGGGCGAGGTCTGCTCGCGGGGCGCGGGGCGAAGGTCACGATCGCAGCCGATGGGAAGAAGACCGAGGCAGGCAGCGATTTGGCGACGGCTGTGAAGGCCGGCGAGTGGTGCGACTACTCGATCACAGCGCAAGGCAATCACATCACCTTGAAGATCAATGGTCAGGTGACGGCGGAGCTGTTCGATGACCAGAAAGACCCCACAGGCGACGACAACAAGCAAGCTGATCGGATTGGGATGCTCGCACTCCAGATGCACTCGGGTCCGCCGCAGAAGGTCCAGTTCAAGAACATCCGCATCAAGCGACACAAGCTGGCCGAGGGGAAGAAGGTCGTTCTGATCGCCGGGGGGCCAAGCCATGATTGGGGCTCGCACGAACACAAGGCGGGTTGCCTGTTGCTGGCCAAGCGGATCAACGAATCAGGTCTCCCGCTCCTGGCCACGGTCTATCGCGGCGGCTGGCCGAAGGACAAGTCAGCGCTCGACAATGCGGACACAGTCGTCTCCTATTGCGATGGCGGCGACAATCACTATCTGAATGATCGGCTCGATGATTTCCAGCAGCAGGTCGATGCGCGCGGTGTGGGACTTGTCTGCCTGCACTACGGTGTCGAGACCACGAAAGGGAAATGCGGAGACAAGTTTCTCGATTGGATCGGCGGTTACTTTGAACCGCACTGGTCGGTGAACCCGCACTGGACGGCGAAGTTTGCGAAGTTCCCCGAGCATCCGATCTCGCGGGGCGTGGCTCCCTTTGAGATCCGGGATGAATGGTATTTTCACATGCGGTTTCAACCGGAAATGAAAAATGTCACCCCGATCCTGACCGATCTGCCACCCCGCGATACGATGGATCGCGGCGAAGGAACGCACAGCGGCAACCCCGCAGTGCGGGCTGCTGTCCTCGAACGCAAAGAGCCGCAGCATGTCGCGTGGGCCTATGACCGCCCCAATAATAAGGGCCGCGGCTTCGGCTTCACCGGCGGACACAACCACAAGAACTGGCAGAACGATAGCTTTCGCAAGGTGGTGCTAAACGCCATCGCCTGGACCGCAGGCGTCGATGTCCCCAAGGACGGCGTCTCGTCGGCGACTCCCTCCGACGAAGAAATGGACGCCAACCAGGACGAACCAAAACCCGGCACCGCAGCCACCCCCGCACCGATGAAAGCGGCTGACCTGCTCACCGGTGATGCCCAGACCAAGGCCGCTGCCAGCAGCCCCATCATCAATACCTCGACGGACAAGCATGCCATCGAAATCGAAGCCGACGTGACTGGGGCCAAACAACTATTTCTTGTCGTCACCGATGGGGGCAACGGCTTCACCGCCGACTGGGCCGACTGGGCTGAACCGCGACTCGTGGGTTCCAGTGGTGAAAAGAAGTTGACCGAACTCAAGTGGAAGAAAGCCTCCGCCGATTGGGGCGAAGTGACCGTTGGCAAGAACGCCAGCGGTGGCGAAATGAAGATCGCGGGCAAACCCGTCGAGTATGGGATCGGAACGCACGCGAACTCGCTCATCGAGTTCGACCTGCCCGCCGATCACACCTTCACCAAATTCAAGGCCCGCGTCGGCATCGACAACGGCGGCAGTGACCAGGGCGGAAGCTCCAGCGTCCAGTTCCACGTCTTCACCCAAAGGCCCCCGAAGTCGGTCCTTGCAGTCGTGGCAGGTGGCGCGAACACTGGCGGCAACGGCAGCCGTGAAATCGTCGATGCCGTCTCGCAACTCGATGCGGGCGAGGGCCTCGAAGCCCAACTCTTCGCGGGCGAACCCACGCTGCTCAGCCCGAGCGACATCGATGTCGACCACCTGGGCCGCGTCTGGGTCTGCGAAGTCGTCAACTACCGCCATCGTCAAGGCGAGCGCAAGGAAGGGGACCGCATCCTGGTCCTCGAAGACACCAACGGCGATGGCGTCAGCGACAAGACGACCGTCTTCTTTCAGGGCCACGAGGTCGACACCGCACACGGGATCGGCGTCTTCGGCAACCGAGTCATCGTCTCCGTTGGCGACAAGGTCTGGAACTTCATCGACAAGGATGGAGACCTCAAAGCCGATGACAAGCAGTTGATGTTCAGCGGGATCGATGGGTCACAGCACGATCACGGAATTCACGCCTTTATCTTCGGACCCGACGGGAAGTTGTACTTCAACTTCGGCAACGCCGGTCGGCGGATCAAGGACAAGGACGGCAACCCGATCGTCGACAAGGCCGGGAACGTCGTCGATGATTCTCGCAAGCCGTACCAGGAAGGGATGATTTTCCGCTGCGACCTCGATGGCTCGAACTTCGAGACTCTCGCCTGGAACTTCCGCAACAACTGGGAAGTCACCATCGATTCCTTCGGCGGCATCTGGCAATCGGACAACGATGACGACGGCAACCGCGGCGTGCGGATCAACTATGTCGTCGAGTACGGCAACTACGGCTACAAAGACGAGAAGACTGGTGCCGGGTGGCAAGCTTACCGCACTGGATGGGAAGATGAGATCCCCCTGCGGCACTGGCACCTGAACGATCCGGGCGTGATGCCGAACCTGCTCCAGACCGGAGCCGGGGCTCCGACCGGGATCTGTCTGTATGAAGGGGACATGCTTCCCGAGGTCTTCCGGGGCCAGCCGATCCACTGCGACGCCGGACCCAACGTCGTGCGGGCTTATCCCTCTAAGCAAGTCGGTGCGGGCTACACCGCCGAGATGGTCAACGTTCTGCACGGAGCCCGTGACAACTGGTTCCGCCCCAGCGATGTGTGCGTCGCCCCCGATGGCTCGCTCATCATCAGCGACTGGTACGACCCCGGCGTCGGTGGCCATCGCATGGGCGACGCTGACAAAGGCCGCATCTTCCGCGTGGCCACACCGGGTGCCAAGTACACCATTCCCAAGTACGATTTTTCGTCTGCCGCAGGGGCCGTTGAGGCTCTGAAAAGTCCGAACATGGAAGCCCGCTATCTCGCTTGGCAGGCTCTGCACGCCATGGGCGACAAGGCCGAAGCGGCTCTGACCGGCCTCTATAAGGACAACAATCCGCGCTATCGCGCGCGGGCACTGTGGCTCCTGGGGAAGCAGAACAACCGCGATAAGCAACTGGCCATACTCAAGGCTGGGCTGAGCGACTCGGATGCCAACATCCGCTGCACAGCTGTGCGTTTGGGCCGTCAACTGGCGGGCACATTCACCATCAATGAGGTCGGCGAAGCGGTGAATCTGGAAGACCCCTCTCCGGCGGTGCGGCGTGAGCTGCTCGTGGGTCTCCGAGAGATGAGCTTCGAGAAAGTGCCCGACCTGGCCAAGGCATGGGCCGTCCTTGCCAAGCAGTACGATGGCCAGGACCGCTGGTATCTGGAGACCCTCGGCATTGCGGCCGATGGTCGCTGGGATGCCATGCTCGATGCCTGGAAAGATGCGGGCGGCGACCCGAACTCGGCGGCCGGTCGGGACATCCTTTGGCGGTCACGCGGCAACCAGTCCGCCGCAGCTCTCGCCCAAATCATTGCCGACCCGACGACGACGGCGGCTCAACTGCCGCGTTACTTCCGAGCCTTTGACTTCCTGAGTGAAGAGTCGATCCAGACGGCCATTGCCGACTTGGCCTTCTCGGAACAAGCGGGCGATGCCGCTCGTAAAAACTTGATCGTCAGTGAAGCGATCACGCGCCTGAAGGGCGATGTCGCGGGCAATCCGAAGTACAAGGCCGCTGTCGAGCGCGTCCTGGCTGCCCAGAAGGGGACCACGAACTTTGTGCGGCTCATCGAGACGATGAACCTCACTGACAAGTACCCCGACCTCCTCGAAATCGCCATCGCCAACCCCGAGCAACAACTCGGTGTGGAAGCTGCGACGGCCCTCCTCCGCAAGGAACAGTGGGGCCTGTTCGGTCGGGCGATCGGGGATGAGCCCGCGCGGGCCTTGGCCACGGTGACCGTCCTCGGCCTGACAGCCGATGGAAAGGCCGTGGGGCTCCTGATGGCTCCGGTCAAGGATGACAAGGTTGCCATCGACATTCGCCGCGCAGCCGCCAAGAGCCTGGGTAACATCCGCTACGGAGCCCAGGAACTGGCCAAGCTGGCGGGTTCGAATGGTTTGAGTCCCGAACTCAAAGATGTCGTCGCTGCGACTCTGCACGGTGCCCAGTGGCCCGACATCAAGGAGCAAGCCGCCAAGCTGTACCCGCTCCCCCCGGGCAAGGACGCCGAGCCGATTCCCCCGCTGACGGAACTCGCCCAGCGAACCGGCGACGTGGCCAACGGGCGGATCGTGTTCAACACGACCGGCACCTGTAACAAGTGCCACATCGTGAACGGCATCGGCCGCGATGTGGGCCCGAACATCTCCGAAATCGGCAAGAAGCTGTCGAAGCAGGCGATGTTCGAATCGATCCTCTACCCCAGCGCCGGGATCAGCCACAACTACGAACAGTGGGCCGTGACCACCACGGACGGCCAAGTCTTCGCGGGTCTACTCGTCAGCAGCACCGACGCCGAAACGCAGATCAAGGACGTCAACGGACTGGTGAAGACCTTCAAGACCGGCGAGATCGAAGAGAAGGTCAAACAGTCCGTCTCCCTGATGCCCGCCGACCTGCAAAAGGTGATGAGCGTCAAGGAACTGACCGACGTGGTCGAGTACCTAACCACGCTCAAGGAGGCTGCGGTTCCTGAGAAGAAGTAGCAGAATTCGTAAGAATTCTGCCGCCCACACTCCGCCACTTTTCCCTCAGTCCCAAACTCCCGTTTGGGACTGTATCTCCCCGAAGCTCCGCCTCGCCGCGTGCCGAAGTGCTCTCATCTACGCTATCCCGGCACGCTGGTCTCGGTCGGGTCGCTTTGGACCCGACCGAGGGGGCGATCGCTGGAAGAGGTTCTTGCCACAGGATGCGTGTCTGTGAGATGTGACCGTCCGTTCTCGTAAATGAGCCATCTTGGACCTCGCGAGCGGAGACTTCGACCGGATCTACAGGGCGAGACCCCTCCGCCGCGTGATCCAGAACCGCCTGCAAAACGCGTTGGCGAACGCCCTCCTCGGCGGGGAGTTCCAGCCGCGAGCCACGATCCGGGTCAACGAGCAGCATGGAGAGTTGACGTTCGATGCGGGGTGAATCGGGAGCGGTGAATTCCGCCGGTCCGCGCTGGCGGAATTCCCAAAACTCCCGTATTTCACTGGACTTACTGGTGGACGAGGCTAGGATAACCGCATGGAGTTGTGCCGTACATGACACTGATCACTCTCAACCCCGACCAGCTTGACTCCCTGTCCCACGCAGAGGGGCGAGTTGCCTTTGCGGACTCGCAAGGTCGGGTGGTGCTGGAAATCCAACGGGCCGAACTGGACCCGCATCGTCTACGCGCGACCACGATTCCGGAGCTGATCAAGGAATTGAGCGACGAGGAGTTGGATGAGGATTCCCTGAAGGAGATTCTGGACAACTACAAGCCGGTGGGAACCTTGAATGATTTCCTGAAGCGGGTTTCTGCCTCATCAGAGGCAGCGCAACTTTAACAATTTCCAATTCTTAGTTGAAATATGCGATATTTACAAAGTAGAGATATGCCGATAGTCAGTAAGAGCTACCCCAGATCGAAGAATCTCGGAGGATTCCACGCATGCCCAGTCCACGTATGTATACTGTCGTCCTGCAACCTGACGCATTGTCGATTCTCGAAAGCCTCGTCGCAGAGGACATTGCCCTGACACAGGACGTGGAATCGCTGGAGCATAATCTTTCGTTGGCACCCCACGCGGCAGGCATCCTGAAATCCAGTGGCTACTACATCGGTCGTCGCGGAGCAGTGGAGATCAAGTACAGCGTCAGTGACGAGGACCGGCTGGTCAAAATCATCGGTGTCCGGCGGTGTGCCCACCCTTTTGATGTGGTCCTCTCGTCTGAGGCTCAAAGGTGGCTCAGCTCCATCCATGGCTCAGTGGTGGACGATCTGGCCCAATACGCAATGGCCAGATGGGCTCCACAACTCCGCCGTGATCCGCGACTGCTGGGAAGACGACTTGAGAACGGCCACTACCGTGATGTGATTGGTCGCGTCACACTGATCTTTGAGATCAATGAACCAAACTGTCGTGTCACCATTCGCTCGCTCAATGTCGAATGAGCAGCCATCAATCAGGACGACTGATCGGAGTTGCTGGATCGGATTGACGCGATCATGAAACCGTAAAGTCTACGGCACTGTCGTGCGACCGCTCCGCTGTAAAGATTTACTCAATGGCAGTGGAGGAGACCGGGGCATGCGGCATCGAATCGAATACGCACACGCGATCGAGGCCCAGTATGCGGCCGCGCAAACTGCTTCACGTGCCCATCCTCAGAAAGCTGGGTAATCAGTTTCGTTCAATGGACAGAGCGACAAGATGCGACGGTCACTGGAGCACCAAGGCTACTGGCCGTGCGAACGCTGGGCCACCATTCCGGCGAGATAGCCCGCCTTGAAGCCCGCGTCGATGTTGACCACGGCCACATTTGCCGCACAACTATTGAGCATTCCCAGCAGTGCAGCCAATCCTTGAAACGAGGCTCCGTAGCCGACGCTGGTCGGCACGGCAAAGATCGGACAGGCGACCCACCCGCCGACCACGGAGGGGAGTGCCCCTTCCATCCCGGCGACGACCACGAGCGCATCGGCGGTTCGCAAATGCGGGACTTGGTCGAGCAAACGCTGGGGGCCAGCAACACCGATATCGACGATCAGTGCAGCTTCGACGTTCATCCAGCGGAGCGTTTCGAGAGCCTCTTCCGCGACGGGGCGGTCACTGGTTCCCGCCGTGACGACGAAGACCCGGCCCTGCGAGTGATTGGATGTCGGCGGCTGGCGGACGGTCTTCGCGATGACGTTGTAGATGGCCTGGGGAAAGGCGGCTCGTAGGGCCTCCGCTTGTTCCTCGCTCGCGCGAGTGATGAAGGCGGTCTGGCCTGCTGCGAGGAGCTTGGCAAAGGCTTCGATCACGACTTCGATTGACTTGCCAGGGCCGTAGATCACCTCGGGATAACCGCAGCGGTGAGCGCGGTCAACATCGAGTTGCAACGAAGCGGGAGAAGGGGGTTCGGGGTTCATGCGGGTGAGTTTATCACGGAATCACACGCGATGCCCCCTGTCAGTCGGGACCAATCTGGTGTCCACGCGGCAGACGCTCTGGCGTCCAATGGTAATAGTACATTACGTCGGTCGTGCCGTGAATCACCCACCCCTTCGCGACACTGTCACCCGCGACGCTTGGCCGATGCGGGCCACGACCGTAAACTCAGGGCATGCGGTACGGCGGCTTCTTACTCGCCAGGTACTTTCGCTATCTGGTGCGCTTCAAGCTCACACCATATGGCCGCATTCTGGTATTGCTGACGGTCTTCGCCGCGCTGGGGTCGATCACGGTTGAGATTCCCATCTACCAGTTGTTTTGCGCCCTCTGTTTTCTGCTCGCCGCGGCCGAGTTCATCGGCACGTTGTTCCGGCCTCACTTGGAGGTGCGGTGTCAACTACCCGCCAGAGCCACCCAAGGGATCCCGCTGCGCGGCGTCGTGAGTACGACGAATCGGGGTTGGCTTCCGGTATTTGATCTAATGGTCGGCTTGTTCGAGATGGTCTCAGTGGTGAAGCAACTGCATGGAGCGCGGGTCTTGGCGAGTTTGAAGTCTGGAGAATCGGTGGAGCTGCCTGTCGAGTTACTTCCGACGCGGCGGGGGCGACACGAGTTGGGGCATGTGCATGTGCATAGCACGTTTCCGTTGAATCTGATGCGGTTTGGTGGGGGGAAAACGCCCCTTCCCATGTTGATCGTGTTACCGGCTTACCAGTCCTTGGACCACATCGAATTGCCGCTGGGCACGCGGTGCCGACCGACGCATCCCGCTCCGCTCGTCGGAGCCCGAGGCGATTCGCCGGAGTATGTCGGCAATCGAGAGTACGTGCTGGGCGAACCGGCGGTACGGCTTGATTTTCGAGCCTGGGCGCGGCTCGGTCGGCCCGTGGTTCGCGAGTACCAGGACGAATATAGCTTCCGCTCCGCGCTCCTCGTCGACAGCTACCGCAGCTCCGCCCGGCCCAGCGAATCGGACGACGCCCTCGAAGCGGCGATCTCCCTGACGGCGGCGATCGGCGAAGCGATGCGCGCGCGCGAGGTCGTCGTCGATCTCCTCGTGGCTGGCCCCGAGGTCTACCTCTTTCGAACCCCGCGCGTTGATGCCCGCTTCGATAGCTTGTTGGAAATTCTGGCTGTCACGGACACGACCGATGTCGACCCGTTTCCCGAATTGATCGATCATCTCTCCCAGCCGATGGAGGCGATCTCGTCGGCCATCCTGGTACTCCTCGATTGGAACGAAGCGCGGCAATCGCTGGTCGCTTGGATGCGCGAGGCGGGAGTGGCTGTGAAGGTCTTACTGGTTCGCGAGACGCCGCCGACGTACGCGCTGCCGGACAATGAGGAATGGATTCTTTCCGTGACTCCGCGATCAATTCTGGCCGGGGAGGTCCGCGCGGTATGAACCGACCGGCCATTCCCGTGACGAGCCTCTGTCCCGAGTCGGAACCGACCGGTGCGTGGCCTCGTCGAGCCTTGCGGGCGGCGATCTTTCTGATCGTGATCGAGTGCCTGCTCCTGGCCTTTCCGTCTCGCAGTTGGATTGTTCCGGGGGGGCTGGTCCTGGTGGCGTTGAGCCGCTTGTGGACGATCCGGCGGGGATGGGTACTCCAGATGCCCACCAGCTGGAATGCGGTGTTTCTGGCTGTCGCGTTCGCGGTCAAGTATTCGGTGGCCCCCTCCGAGTTCCCCACCGATGCCACCTTTATCAGTACCGAGTTAGCCCACGAAGTGGGCTGTTGGCTGGTCTCCTTTCAGTTGTTGATTCTGCATGATCGACGATCACTGGAGCGCGTTCCGGTGGGGGTGGCCGCGCTGGGATGTCTCGTCGTGTTGTGTGCTGGCGATATCCGTCTGCATAGCGTCTCTCGTTCGATGGTCATGCTGCTGATGATGCTGCTGATCGGCGGAATGGCCTGGGCCGCCCATGCAGGACGGGAGTGGCTCAAGCTCGATCAACGGCGGCGACTGCGACGGGGACTGTTGCTAGGAACTCTGGTTCTGGCGGGAGTTCCCGCTTACTTCGCAGCCCGCGCCTGGCACCGGCACGAGCGGGATCTGGAGATGGTGCTGCTTCAAATGATGCGGATGCTGGATGGCCAGGATAAAGCCTCTCATGTGCGATACCGTCCGCCGATGATCGATGTCTCGGAAGGGAAGATCACGCTCTCAGAAACGCCGACGCTGCTCGTCAGTCAGGCGGGGCCAGAGCCGCTCTATCTGCGCGGGCGAGCGTTCGACCTTTATCGCCCCTCGACTTGGACGGCGTCCCAGGAACGCACGACGATCCAGGCGGTCGCCGGTCCCCCGCCTTCGGGAATTACGCCCCAGTTTAAACTCTTTCGGCTAACTCCCCACCCCGACACCCGCTGGCAGTCCGTAACGATCCAGACGCTGGTCCTCGACGATGGAACACCGTATGTGCCGCTCGAAACCGATTACCTCGAATCCCCGCTCAGCGAACTGGGAATCGACCACTTACAGAATCTCCATCTGATTGACGAGAGCCGTCCGGAAGTCTGGCGAGCCCATCTCGCCACAGCCGTCCGCCGCACTCCCCCACCCGAGGGTGATGAACTGGCTCTCCCGAAGCTTGATCCGCGAATCGTGCAGTTGGCCGAGCAACTCTTCGCGGGCCACGAGACGACACAAGCCAAAATCGAAGCCGTCGAAGGCTTTTTCCACCAGAACTTTGAATACCGACTGGGGATCGATGTCCCGGCGGGTCAGGATCCGGTGACCTATTTTCTATTGAACCAGCAGTCTGCCCATTGCGAGTTCTTTGCCACCGCAGCTGCCGTTCTGCTGCGGCTGGGAGGAGTCCCCACACGGTACGTGACGGGATATGTCCCGTCCGAGAATCACGGCAACGGACGCTGGCTGGCGCGGCGCAAGGACGCGCACGCCTGGGTCGAGGCCTATGACGCCCAGCGCCAGGTGTGGACCATCGTCGAGGCGACCCCTTCGGACGGCGTTCCCGAATTACGGACGGCCAATTGGTCAGAACGCCAGCGGGAAGCCTGGCGGGCCTGGTACGTTCAGTTTAAGGACTCGGTGGCCCGGCAGGGGATTTGGAAAACGGCGCTCTCGCAACTGCAATCGTTATGGGTCCGAGGGATGTTGGTGGCCCTTCTGGGCTGGGCCTGGTGGACTATCGCCCGCCGCCACCGGACTCCCGCCACGCGCCCCCCGGTGATGTCCGCATCCCATGCCCAGCGTTCACTCCATGAGTGGCTCCACCGGATCGAAGCCCGCGTCGCCGCCAAGGGTGTCGTCCGAGCCCCCCACGAAACGCTGCTTCATTTTCGAGACCGCCTACTCTCGGCCCCGCAGTCCGACCAGCTTCGCT
>JAYSVZ010000057.1:0-2759 GCA_043718305.1 Planctomycetota bacterium
TTCTTCGTCCAGCGAGAGCCGCGAGAGTTCATGCATCAAATTGTGAAAGTCGCGAGCCAGCGTGCCGACGAGCGGTGGGGCCTCGTCGATGATGAATTCGCCGAGCAAGTTCCATCGTGAGCCTCCTTGCTCATTGCCTGAGAGTCGTATCCCAAGCAGTGTCGCGGAGGCTCACACTTTTCCCCAAGACCGATTTCAACGGGTCGGGAAAAGTGCAAAAGTCGAGGCGACGTTCGCCAGAACGTGGGCGAGTGGCGTGATTCGCCCACGTTCTGGCGAAACGTGGCTACGCCTTCAGTCAGTGCATTCGGCCATCAACCAGAGATAATTGGAGAGTCGTCTCTAGCTCATCGCTGAGTGCTTCGACTGAAGACCGGATCGAAAAATGCTCTAACCCACCTTGCCCAATGGCAATCGAAGATTACGACACCCTGCCTGGTTTCAAGTTTCAAGCGAAACTTCAGCGGGCCGTGTGAGGTAGAGTGGCATGAAGCCATCGTGCGGTTTCGAGTGTCTCATGACGCTCGGCCCTCACTCCCAGCCACTTTCCCGGGGGGGAGAGGGAGCCGGATCGTGCTGGCCGATCGCTGCCTCTGCCCAATTCCTGATGCCCACACTGACCCATCCCGCGACCACCGCCTCGCTCCCCAGCGACGAGGGATGGCTCTTGCCCGTCGTTCCGGCGGATGCGGCCGCTGATGAACCAGCCAGCGAACCGACCGAGGGCCGGCTTCCCTCTTGCCCCATTCCGTGGCGCAGGCCGATCGCCTTCCTCGTGTGGGCCTTCCAGTTGCTCTTCGGCTTGGCCAGTCTAGTCTTCTTGCTCTCTGTCGTCGCAGCCATCCCCATCGCGAACCTCTTTACTTTGGGCTACTTGCTCGAAGCGGAAGGCCGCGTGGCGCGGTCTGGGCGGCTGCGGGATGCCTTCCCGCTGATTCGCGTCGCCCCTCGGATCGGGTCGATCGCTCTGGGAGTCTATCTGTGGACGCTCATGCTGCGGCTTCTGGCTCAGTCGGCAGCCAATGCTCACGTCGTCGATCCGGGTGGGGCCGCCGACCAGCGGTTGGGCGTGCTGTCCACGGTGGCATGGACCTTGGTGACGGTTCATTTGTGCCTGGCCCTTGCGCGGGGCGGCGGGCTGTGGACCTTTGTGCGTCCGATTAAGAACATTCGGTGGCTCTGGAATCGGTGGAAGGCCGGGGACTATCTGGAGACCGCCTCGCAGCATGTGCGGACGTTCGCCGAGGAACTCCGGATTCGTCACCATGTGACCCTGGGGGCCAAGGGGTTCGCCGTCGCATTTCTGTGGCTCGTGATCCCGTCAGTGCTGTACGTCTCCGCCAGTGAACCGAAAGGAGGGGCTGCGGCCTTTACGGTCTTGATCGGTTTCCTGCTGACGATCGTTTTTGCCTGGGTGCCGTTTCTTCAGGCGCGGGTGGCTGCCGAAAACCGGTTCTCGGCGGGCTTCGAGTGGAAGAGCGTCCAGGAGATCTCCCGCCACGCTCCGTTCGCGTGGCTCTTTGCGACGATCATGGTCTACGTTTTGGCGCTGCCGCTTTATCTCTTTAAGTCATTTCAGTTGCCGTCCGATGTGCAGTGGCCGATCACGCTGATCTTCATCGTCAGCATCTACCCGGCCCGGATCGCCACCGGCTGGGTCTACCACCGGGCGCTGGTTCGCCAGAACGCGGGGCTGCGGTCGTGGTTTGTCACGCGGTTCTTGGTGCGCGTGGGCCTGATCTTCCCACTGCTGGCGGTCTACACGTTGATCCTCTATTTCACGCAGTTCATCGCTACGGACGGCAAGGCGGAACTGGTGAAACACCACGCGTTCCTGCTCCCCTGGTCGCTGTGAATCCCTTGATTCCTGATGTTCCCCGCCGACTTTTCGAAACTGGGCTCAAGTTCTGAGAAGAACGATCTTCGGAACAATCTTTTTGCCGATATCTTTTTCAGGTGACACGGATCAACTCCTGTTGTTACGATAGAGTCTTAGTCGCCCCAACATTTGTTCGCGGAGAACGATCTCATGATGCTCAGCATTCCTGGCGTGCCTGGCAAAGACCTGTGTGACCGTCACCTCGGACGGACGCGGCGCGATATTCTCCGTGTCGGCGGCTCGACGATGCTCGGGATGGGGCTCGGAGCCATGCTCCAAGCCCAGGCTCAAGCCAATCCGCTCGCAGCCGGCGGACCGGGCTGGGGCAAGGCCAAGAGCATCATCCTCGTCTACCTCCAAGGCGGCCCGTCGCATCTCGACCTCTGGGATCCCAAAGAAAACGTCCCCGATAACGTCAAGTCGGTCTTCAAGCCGATCGACACCAAGCTTCCTGGTGTGAAGGTCACCGAGGTGTTGCCGAACATCGCCAACATCCTCGACAAGACCACCCTCATCCGCTCGATGAGCTATACCCCCAACGGCCTGTTCAACCACACCGCTGCCATCTACCAGATGATGACCGGCTACACGACCGATAAGGTCAGCCCGTCGGGCCAGCTGGAGCCGCCGTCGCCGAAGGACTTCCCGAACTTCGGGTCGAACATCATTCGCTTGATGCCGCCCAAGGTGCCAATGCTGCCGTTCGTGATGCTGCCCCGCCCATTGCAAGAGAGCAACGTCGTTGGCAAGGGCGGGTCCGCCGGGTTCCTCGGCAAGGCGTACGACCCGTACACCCTCTATCCGCAGGGGGATGATATGGACATGGAAAAGATGACTCGCATCCGGGTCGAAGACCTCGAAATGCGGGCCGATGTGTACG
>JAYSVZ010000561.1:0-4132 GCA_043718305.1 Planctomycetota bacterium
GGTGCCGCATTCGAATTGGGGGCTGGAACCGGTCCGACATTCCCCGGGATCAGTTTGGGCGTCATCCCCGGCAGCAGTGGCGCGGGAGCGATGGGTGCGGCCTTCGTGACTGGGGCGGGGTTCTGCTGTTCAGAGGGCAACTGTGCCACCATGGGCGGGGCGACCGGTGCAGCAGTTGGCGGCTGGACCCGGTTGCGGTAGAGGACCAGCGCATGCAAGGCGTGGTACATCGCTCCGGTATCCGGGACACTCAAATCCTTGTTACTGTGGGACACCAAGTCGTTGGCCACGCTCATCGTGGCGGCCTGGATCCATTGCTCCTGCAACCGTTCGGGGGGCAGGGCCATCATCAACCATTCGAGCATATGCCCCGACGCCTTGAAGCGAGGCCCCATCTGGTCAGAGTACTCATTCGCTTGGAAGAATTTGGTCGAAAACGAGGCGTCCCGGTTCTGACCACCACGGGCATAGCTTATGTGATTGTCGAGTTTCTGGCGGGCCGCGATCCACGCTCCCCGCAACTGACCATGCTTCTGCTGATAGGAATTACAAGCACAGGCCAGAGCAAAGAGTCCATGTGTCCCGCCACAGGGGGCAACCGGTCCATTGGCATTGAACAAGGGAGCATTGACCTGGATCGTCACCAGTTGTTCCATGCTCCACTTCTGACCATCCTTGTTGACCCACTCGGCATCGGGCTCGATATAGTTCGACAGGAACCAGATCGTCCAGGAGACCTCTTCGTGGGCATTCACGTGCATCTTGGCATGGTGGACCATGTCCGCCATGGTGATGGTCTTCGTCGCCCCCGGACGCTGCGGGTCGCGGACCTTGAACTCGTGGGTCAGCGGGAGATTAGCCATACTCATGATGGCGAGGAACTGGTTGACATGCCCCTCAAAGGCGAACATTTGATTGTATGGGTGTGGTCGACCGCCATAGGCTGTCGCCTCGAACCAGTATTCCGGAGCCCGCCACGTCATCTCGGTATGCGTGGGGTTCGTCTTCGTGATGTAATCGATGGCGTTCATCGGCTGATTACCGACGCGAAGGACGTAATCCTCACGGAGGGCTAGCAATCCATGCATGATCGCCCACGGGGGATCACCCGTGTAGTTGCCGCGCGAAGGCGACAACATCCGCCGCTGATTCAATTCGATCGCGAGAATGACCTGCTTCAGCGGGTCAGCGGGAGGGTTCGGGGCGTCTTTTCTTTGTGCCACCGTCGTGACCGGAAGCGGCCTGGTGCGCGATGACTGCGCACAGGCAGCCCCCGCCCACGAGAGCAGCAGTGCCACCACGAAAACCCAAGCTCCACATCGACGCATGTGACCACCTTGTCGCCGCTTGTGTCAGAGTCATTCCGACGCGCGTCGACCACGGTAATCGATCTCGCCCGATGGGGGAAAGAGCGGTTCGGGGAGAGACCACCCCTAATCGGCAGTCGCCGCCGCAAGGGCCTCGGCCCGCGTGTCGTAATGCGGCCAGAGCTTGAACAGGCTCATGTTCTGAAGCACTTGCAACATCTGCGGGTTGGCGGTGCAGAAGCACGACTTTCCGCCGCGTGTCTTGACTTCCCGCAGCATCGAAACGAGGGCTCCGATAAACTCGGAGCCGAAATAACCCATCTTCTCAAGGTCCACGATCAGATGCTTCGAGCCGGGCTTCGTCATATGCCCCCGGACCGCATTCGTCTCCGCATGCAAATCTTGATACCGAAAGCTATCGCCCGCCGGGGTGAGAACCACCACGTCGCCGATTTGTTCGCACACGAAAATCTTGAGATGGGTCAACATGCCGACAGACTCCTTTAGCCCGAGCCATTGTAGCGGCACGGGAAGGCTTGGTCACGAGAGCGGTACTTCAGTGTCAGCGACCAATAGAGAGCGGTACTTCACACAGAGCAGTCGCGAATTCGACAATCCGCCAGTCGAGCCACCGGCTGTTCGGGTCGCCGGGGGCTCGTCCGACATACCCCAAGTGCCCGCCTCCCGGGGCGATCGTCAGACGGACCGCGTCCGGCCACGTTCCGACCTGCTCCCGGAACATCTCCACCGGAACTAACGGGTCATCGGCAGAAGTCAGGATGTACGTGGGAACCCGAATCGCCGGGACCAGTGATTGGGCACTGGCGGCTCTGTAGTACGCAGCCGCATGCGCGTAGCCCCCATGGGGTGCGGTGTAGCGGTCATCGAAATCGAAGAGCGCTCTCGGGAGCGGGTCAGGTAAGGCTGCGAAGTCGGCCCGCAATCCCTGTTGCCGACGCACATGCCCGATCAGGGAGTGAGTGAAGTGCCGGTCGTAACCGCGATTCCATCGACGTTCCAGCGTCTGCACACTCCGCGCCAGATCGATCGGCGGGTTGATCGCCAATGCGCACCGGACCTCGGGCGGCACACAGTCGGCAGCCTCGCCCAGATACTTCAGGAGCAAGTTCCCACTCAGTGACATTCCAAACAGCATGAGTGGTGATCGCGGGGCACTCGCGTTCTGACCTTCATGACACCAGGCGATCACACTCTCCACAGCCGCCCGTAAATCGTCCGATCGGCCAGCGTGGTAGGGGAGCCGGGCGAGTCCCGCTCCTGCCCCACAACCTCTCAAGTTCAATCGAAAGACCCGCACGCCCCGCTTGAAGAGTTGAGCTGTCACTCGGACCAGCAAGGGGTTCCGAGCACATCCGCCGAGACCATGCATCATGAGAATCACGCGATCGCCTGGTCGCCATCCGGGTGGACGATCATCGATCGCCACGAGTTGGTCACCATCCGGCAAGGCGATGGTGTGAGGAGTCCCGCGCTCTTGAGCCTGCGGCCCCTTCCAATAGGCCGCTGACAGCGTCTGCGCGTGCCCCCCCCGTAGCCACCAAGCGGGTCGGAAGTCATTGATCTGAGAGTGGAACATGAATGTCGCAGGCGGAACGGGCAAAGCTTCGAAGTGAAAGGGCGAAATTGATTATCCTGGCCCCGAGGCATTATTCCTATCGGAAGTTGGAATCAGTTTTGATTGTGGAACAACTTCAAGGCCACTGGCGTTCATTTTCAGAACCTCACGAGGTGCTCCATAGCGTTCCACCTTGGACATCCTCTCCGAGAGGCCGTAGCTGCCAGGGAGGAGCCGAAGAGAGTCGACGAAGCTGGTACCGGACTGGGGTGCAATTTATCGGCTTACATCATGTCAACAAACAATGGACCACAATTCCAACATTTTACAAGATTCCCAAACAGGCCCATTCCAGCCATCGACCCCCGTAGAAGGCCGCTTCTATGATCCCTCTTCGCTTGCCGAACGCCGACATGACCGCCTGGGAACTCTCGCTCCATGACGCTTGAACGTACGATTCATCAGAAGCTCACTGAACTGGCTGGCAACCTGTGGTGGACTTGGCAGCCCGAAGTCACCTCGATCTTTCGCGAGATCGACTCGGAACTCTGGACGCAGTTGGCCCACAATCCGATTCAGTTGTTGCGGGCATACCACCCCGAAAAGCTCGAAGCCCGAGCGCGCGAGGCTGTGCTGCATGCCCGCATCCATGGGTCGTACCGCCGGTGGCAGGAGTACATGCAGTCGGACCGGACCTGGGGCGATACGCACGCGGCGGTCCTGGGTGATCGTCCGGCAGCGTACTTCTCGGCGGAGTTTGGGATTCATGAGTCGCTGCGGGTCTACTCGGGCGGACTGGGCGTCTTGGCGGGGGACCATTTGAAGAGTGCTTCGGACCTGGGGATTCCGCTGGTGGCGATTGGGCTCTTCTACCAGGAGGGGTACTTCAGTCAGACGATCAACCCGAGCGGATGGCAGGAGGAAACCTACCCCAACGCCGATCCCCAAGATCAGCCGATGGAGCTCGCCCTCGACACAGCTGGCAAGCCAGTCACGGTCAGCGTGCAAACTCGCGGCGAGACAATCCACGCCCGCGTCTGGAAGGTCGGCGTGGGGCGAATTCGGCTCTTCATGCTCGACACGAATGTGCCGGAAAATTCAGAGACCACGCGCCGCTTGACCGCGCGGCTCTATGGCGGTGACCAGAAAATCCGCATTCGGCAGGAGTTGGTCCTCGGCGTGGGCGGGATGAAGGCGCTGATCGCGATGGGCATCTGGCCACGCGTGATCCACATGAACGAGGGGCACT
>JAYSVZ010000562.1:0-4132 GCA_043718305.1 Planctomycetota bacterium
ATCCCTTAACAATCATCCCCCATTCTCATGCGGTCTCTCCTCATTATTCTATGCTTCCCCAACTCGATCTGGCAGCTCTGCAAGCAGAGTTTGTGATCGATGGCGATGAATGGCTTGATATCGCAGGCCAGATCACCAGCACGCTCAATCAGCCCCGGATGGAGCGGTTGATTCCTGCCTTTCTGTGCCCGTCTGACTCATCAGAAAATGCGTCCACAAACTACATGATGAATTCCGGGACTTCTGGACAGACGGGATATACGACCCCGGGACACTCACCACCCAACACGGCAGCTTTGGGGATTCTGACGAGTGACGGAATGCGCCCCTCCCAGATTGCCGACGGGCTTTCCAATACAGCGGCCATGAGTGAACGAATTCTGGGGGATCGTGATCCGACTCGCTATACGCCAGCGCGGGATGTGGCCTCGCTTCTGGTGGGCCCACTAACACTCCTCCCCGACGACTTTATCGCCATGTGCCAGACGGCAACGCCGCAGTCCAATCATTCCTCATTGACGGGTTATGGCTGGCTGTATGCCTATCTGGGGCGAACGCTCTACAACCACATTCTGGAACCGAACTCTAAAATTCCGGATTGCACCAGAATTGATAGCGGACTCGGTCATTTGGGATCCGTTTCGCCCCGGAGTTGGCACCCCGGGATGGTCCACTTGCTGATGTGTGATGGATCGGTAAAAACGATCAACGATGGAATTGATCGAACCGTGTGGCGTGCTATTGGAACGAGTCAGAGTCATGAAGTTTTCACATTGCCTTAAGTGCAAGTCATATTGTTTACTGTGGATCGGCATTCTCGCGATGTGGGGCTGCGGAGGCACGGCTCGTTTGGAGGCTGTGCCGTCCATTCAATCGATCGAGCGGACGACTGCGATGGAGTCGGAAACCCGCGAACTGAAAGTCGCGATCCACAATCGAGGGACGGTCAACGCGGAGATCGCTTCGATTGAGACCGGTTGTTCATGCACCGTGCCCACGGCAATGGCCTCGCATACCGTCCCGGCGGGAGGCAGCCTGGAGATCCCCTTGAAGATCGAAATGCCGGAGTTCGAGGAAAAGACCATCTTTGTGACAGTCCACTCGAATGCGACCCCACCGACAACTTCATTTCGAGTGGTTCTCCGACCGAAACGAGATGCCCTCCCACGGTCCTATTCACGTCCAGATCGCATGGAGGTTCGAGTGAAGTCGCTCGGTCAGGCTGTCGAGGACTCCCTTGAACTCACAACTTGGGAAAAGGGAGACGGGAATCATTGGATCACAGGAATGGAGTGCAGCGATCCGGATGCCGTCTCAATTTCTGGCCCCCCTAAAATCGAAGACAAAATAATGGGCGCCAGTACAGTCTTAAGAACTTATACGTTCCCATTGCGGTGCCTGCTCACAGAAGATGAACGCAAGGTGGTCATGCTCAAGCCGGTGTACTCCGGACAAGGAGACTCACGCATTCGCGTTCAGTGTATCGTTGAGCATGCTCCGCCCATTCGGGCCGTGCCCAGTGTGGTCCAGTGGGACGAACGAGAAACCGAGTTATTGCTGATCGCTGCTGAAGAAACACCGTTTCTGATTCAGTCCGCACAATTTGAACCTGCGATCCAGGGCCATGTGGTCTTCGATGACCAGCTCTCGGATACGACACATACGCTGAAACTCCGTCGCGAGGGACCGGACATCCCGCTGGAAAAGCTCGAATTACTTATCAAAACCAGTCTGCCGGAATGCGGGATTATTCGTGTTCCGGTCCAACAGATCATCGAACAGGCGAAATGACCTGTCACTCATGAGCTTCACGCTTGCGTTCAATTATTTCGGCGTGGTGACAACCCCGGTCTCGCGGGCCATCTTGAGGACCAACTGGCCCGGGACGACGAGGCGGTTTCCGAGAGTGACGACCTCTTCCCCAGCCAAAAGTCCCTGGATGACCTCCACTGATTCGCCATCGACGGCTCCGACTTCGATCAGGCGGCGCTCCACTTTGGCCGGTTCTCCGAGAACCACATAGACCGCTGGCTGCTGACCATCAAGCAGTGCTGTCACGGGGATCACCAGGCCGTTCCGTTCGGTGCCCGACCGCAAGGAGACGCGTCCGTACATCCCCGGCTTGAGCATGCCGTCCGGGTTGAGAATGTCGATCCGGATGTCGGCTGTGCGGGTCACCTCATCGAGGACTGGTGCGACGCGGGTGACTTCCCCTTTGAACAGGAGATTCGGATAGGCATCGACCCGTACATCGGCGTCAAGCCCCAGTTGCATCAGCCGGTAATCCCGCTCGATCACGTGGACCGTCGTCCGCACCGTGGTCAGGTCGACAATCCGCAGCAGCGGGGCATCTGGTGCAGCCAGGTTTCCCACATCAATCATCCGGGCAGCCACCACGCCCGCCATCGGGGAGAGCAGCCGGAACTCTTCGAGCGTCAGCTTGGCCCGCAGCAGGTCGGCATTCGCTTGGGCAACTTTGGCCTCTTCCAGCACGACCCGCGCGTTCGCAATTTCAAAGGCCGCCTCGGTCTGCTCCATCTGCTGCGTGGTGCCCCCGCCGTCCGCGATCAACTTCTTCTGGCGATCAAAGGTCTTGTGAGCCAGTTCGCGGTCGGTCTTCTGGGCTTCCACCTGGGCCTTGGCCACATCGAGCGATGCGGTGGCCAGGGCGACCGCTTCCTGCTGCGTCTGGTCGTCGAGCCGGGCCAACTCCTGCCCCTCGGTGACCGCATCGCCGAGATCCACATTCATGGAACGGACGTATCCCCCGGTCCGGGGACGGACATCGACCTGAGCAATCGGCGTCAGACTCCCGACCAGGTCGATGCGGTCAGAGATCGCCTCGATCCGCACGACAGCCGTCTCCACGGCCAGAACATCACTGGGCTTCCCTTTCGGGGCGGCTGCGGCTTTGGCTTGAGCGTCGCGATAGACGACGTACCACCCCGCGAAACAGGCCCCAATGGCCGCCAAGCCAAGAACGAGTCGCAGCAGAAATTTCGCCATCGACAGTCTCGAGCCGGGTGGGATGAAGGGGATGCCAGCAGATGCGGGGAACGGCATTAGACACCCCTCCCTCAGAGGAGGCAACTTCGGGGAGGCAACTTCGGGGAGGCAACTTCGAGCCGAGGTCGATTCACCGTGACCGACCGGTCAGGGGGCGACCTTGAGCAATTCCCCGATCGGTCCCAATCTTGGGAAGGCCCCGCCCACCGATGGGAAAGCAGCCAGCGACGGTTCCGCGCTTTTGACGGGGATTGTCTGTTCTCGATAGTCTGTCAGAACTTCGTCATACGGTGGACCTCGCTGGGAGCCGTTTCCCTCTGGAAATGGACCTTGGTTGGACTCACAAGGGGGCGACATGGTCCACGATCCGGACCGGGAGAATCGACGGCAACAGGCTCGCGCGACGGAGTGGGTCTCCCGAGTGTTGGCGATCTGTGTCGTGATGGTTCTGCCAGGGATCGGGGGGGGCTGGCTCGACAAGCGGTGGGGCACGTCCTATTGGACCTTGATCGGGTTCGCGTTCGGGTTTGCCTCGGGATTCACGGCTCTCATTGTGCTGGTGCAGCGTGATGGCGGTGGACCGCGAAAATCCTGACTTCAGCAATCAGGCGATTCCGCCACAAGGGCGACTCACGGGACGGCCCGTGTCTTGGAAGTTCCTGATCGCCAGACTCGTCCTACTGGCGGGAGTGGTCGGTCTCGCGGGGCTGGTCGCTCGGGTTTGGAACGAGAGGCAGCATGGTCCGGCGGGTGCCGAACTGGCGATGTTCTCGATGCTGGCTTGCGGGGGTTCGGCGGGGGCGGCACTGCTCGTCGTCGGATGCACGGTGGGTGGTCAGCACGCCTTCGCGGGGCTGATGAGTTCGATCCTGATTCGAACGCTAGTGCCGATGGGGCTAGGGGTAATCTGGCATGAGACGCACCCCGACTGGCCCGTGATGAACGTGGTCGAAATTCATGTCCCGTTGTTTTTGGTGTCGCTGACGGTTGAAACCATTCTCGTGGTCGATATCGTGAGCAAGTCGTCTCCTGGATCATTTTTGGGGAAAGGCCGCACGTCGCGGAAACTGCATGGCTGACCCAATTCTGCACATCAAGGACGCCTACTTCTTTGAAGTGCCCAAGT
>JAYSVZ010000563.1:0-13266 GCA_043718305.1 Planctomycetota bacterium
TCGAGAAGCTCGGCGAAGAGCCGTGGGTCACCGGCTTGGTGACCTCGCTCCCGACGGCGGAGATCAAGTTGCTGGCAGTCGAAATGACCTCTGAGAACAGGTTACTCAAGATCATGCGGCGGACCTATCGCTACGAAATCCGCTTCCCCGGCCCGCAAGACGAACACCAAGTCATTCACTGCTCGGTCAAAGAACGAACCCGCTCCGCCCCCGTCTCTACCGTCGACCTGCCCACGTTTCGGTGTACGCTGACCCCGGAGTTGCAGGCGGCGAATTGATGAGATTGAATCGCTTCGGGACTCACCGCCATCAGTTCCTTCTTGCACGAAACCCGCCAACCGTAGACGATCCGTTCACCCTCCAACACAGGTGAACGATGACGAAGAGTCTGGATCAGAAGCTGGCTGCCATTCATGCCGACCCGAGCGGGTGTCGGGAGTTCATTATTGCCGATGCCAAGGACGCCGACATGGCGTTTGGCATCGGAGCTCCGGGGCAGTCGCCCGAGAAGCATGATGGCGAGGTCCGCTTCAAGACCCTCGCCGATTACCGCGAGCAGATTCGCCAGGTCACGCAGCAGGGGATCGTCGACATCATGCTGATGTCGGCCAGCACCAGCGACCAGCTCGCCATTCAGGAACGGCTCTTCGAGGGGACCGCCGTCACCCCCGCCATTCGGGCCAATGACACCACCGACATCCATGTCTTCCGCGGCAGCCGCGTCGGGACCGCAGCTTCGCGCCCGTTTCGGACGGCGTCGCTGGATCATGCTTTGTGTGGAAAGATCGATTGTGCTCCCGATGAGCCGATGATCGGGGCGGATCTGGGGCTCTACTCGATTACGTTTAACAACGACCGCGATCTCGATCTCGATGCGTTACAGGCTTACAAGACGTTCCGGGATGAGGCCGAGCGGAAGGGGTTTCGGCACTTTCTGGAGATCTTCAACCCGAACCTGCCCAACGCGGTCCCCGCCGACCAGTTGCCGGGGTTCATCAACGATGTGATCGCTCGGACGCTCGCGGGAGTGGCCAGTCCTCAGCGGCCCGTCTTTCTCAAGATCCCCTACCAAGGGCCGAAGGCGATGGAAGAACTGGTCCGCTACGACCCGCACTTGGTGGCGGGCATTCTCGGCGGGTCCGCCGGAACCACGCTCGATGCGTTTCAGTTGCTCTCCGAGGCCCGCAAGTACGGCGCCCGCGCGGCCCTCTTTGGGCGGAAGATTAACCAAGCCGAGAACCAACTGGCGTTCATCGAGTTCTTGCGGCTGATAGCCGACGATGTGCTCGACCCGGTGGAAGCGGTCCGAGCCTACCACTCAGTCTTGGAGAAACTTGGAGTGAAACCTCGACTGCCTTTGGCGGAGGATCTGACGCTCCAGACCAACGTCATGAGCTACGGCGGCAGCGGTTCCTCCGTAAGCGTTCCCACCAAGGTCACCGCCATCACCGAAGCAAAGCCGGCCGCACAGGCGACAGCCGCCCCGAACTTTGCCAAGATGACCTCTGATGAGCGGCTGGCCTACCATCGCGAACGGCTGCGACAACAACTGGGGGACCATTGATGAACCCGCTCCTAACATTTCGCATCGCTTGGCGGGCGCTGGCCAAGAATAAGATGCGCGCGGGACTGACGGTCCTGGGCGTGGTGATTGGGATCGCAGCGGTTACGACGATGGTCTCGCTGGGGCAGAGTGCGGGGGCGCTGGTGCAGGCTCAGTTCGCCTCGCTCGGGACCAATGTGATCATGATCTTTCCCGAGTCGCATCGTCGCGGCGGGGTGGCTGTCAGTTCCATCAAGCTCAGTTCGAAGGACTCGGACGCGATTGCCAATGAGTGTCCGTCTGTGATCGCAGCCTCGCCGATCGTGGGCGCGATGGGGCAGGTGATTTACGGGGGCGAGAACACCACGCCATCCGAGATGCAGGGAGTCGGTGAGAACTACTTGCTCGTTCGGAATTGGGCCATGCGAAACGGGGAGTTCTTCACCGAGCGGGATGTGACGAGCGCGAACAAGGTCTGCGTGATCGGTCACACGCTGGTCACCAAACTCTTCCAGACCGAGAACCCACTGGGGGCCACAATTCGCGTCAAGAATATCCCGTTTCGCGTGATTGGCGTTCTGGAGAAAAAGGGGGCCAACATGGTGGGCCAGGATCAGGACAACATCATCCTGATGCCGTACACCACGGTGCGAAAGCGGCTGCAAGGATCGGAGTTCGACAACGTCAATCTGATCATGGCCTCGGCCCGCACCACCGCCTTAATGGCTCAGGCTCAATCCGAAGCGGACCAACTGCTGCTTGAGCGGCACAAGATTCAGGCCGGTGCGGCCCGCGACTTTAAGGTCTCGAACACCACCGAAATCGCCAACATGTTCTCGGTCGTCACGGGCACGCTCACGCTGATGCTGTCGAGTATCGCCGGGATTTCTTTGCTGGTCGGCGGCGTGGGGATCATGAATATCATGCTGGTGTCGGTCACCGAACGGACCCGCGAGATCGGCATCCGCATGGCCGTGGGAGCGACCCCCTGGGACATCCTGAAACAATTCCTGGTTGAGGCCGTGCTGCTCTCGTGCGTGGGTGGAGTGCTCGGATTTGCCCTGGGAATCGCAGCCTCGATCGGGATCGTGAGCGCGATCAATGCCTTCACCTCGGGGACCAAATGGACGCACGAGGTCTCCATCTCAGCCGCCATCGTGGCGATCATCTTCTCGGCCATCGTCGGCGTCTTCTTTGGCTTCTACCCCGCCAGACGGGCGAGTCTGCTCGACCCGATCGATGCGCTGCGGTACGAGTAAGGCCACAGGCGGGTATAAAAGTCCCCGTAGGACGGCCTTCGAGGCCGTCCATGATCGGTTTTAAGGCGAGACGGCCTGGAAAGGCCGTCCTACGGGGCCGCAAAACCACGCTTCACATTCGCACGATCGTCCGCCCGACGTGTTGCCCCGCGAGGATCGACTCGACAATTTTCGGCAGCCCTTCCAAGGTCGTCTCGGAACGCAATTCGGCAAGTGAATCGGGCTTCCACTCCGTCGCCAGCTTCTGCCAGATCTCTCTTCGCAGGAGGTCCGGGCACCACGCCGAATCGATCCCCGCCAGGGTCACGCCGCGCAATATGAACGGGTAGACCGTCAATGAGAGATCCGCCCCGCCCACCACGCCGCAGGCTGCGACGCAGCCGCGATGGTCGATACTTTTGATGAGCGTCGAGAGGACTTCTCCGCCGACGGTGTCGATCCCGCCCTTCCACTGGGCCTTGAGCAGTGGGCGAGAAACCGCCTGTTTGAAATCGTCACGATCGATCACGCTCGCCGCCCCCAGCGACTGTAACCACGGCTTCTTTTCCGACTTGCCAGAGATCGCCACGACCTCATAACCGAGCTTCGCCAGGATCGCGACGGAAATCGAGCCGACGCCCCCCGTAGCCCCGGTGACAACAATCGGCCCCCGCCCTGGTTCGAGACCAGCATGCTGCAAAGCTATGACACACTGAGCGGCTGTGAATCCTGCGGTGCCGAGGAGCATCGCCTCCTCAGGTGAGAGTCGGTCTGGCAATCGGACGAGCCAGGCGGCGGGGACGCGGACCAACTCGGCCCACCCGCCCCAGCGTTCGACGCCGAGTTCATGCCCGGTGGCAATGACCGGGGTTCCAATCGGGAACTCAGCGGCAGCACTGGCGATGACCTCCCCCGCCGCGTCGATCCCGGGAACATGCGGAAAGGTCCGAGCGACTCCCGGATGCCCCGTCGCTGCAAGGGCATCCTTGTAGTTGACCGAGGACCACCGCACCCGAACGGTCACCTCGCCGGGGGGGAGTTCATCCATCGAGCGCGAGACGACCCGGCTCGTGACTTGGCCTTGAGGGTCTTTCTCGACGAGGTAGGCTTGGAAGGCATCGGGCATGGTCGGTGATCCAGTCTCCAGGCAGACGGTTGAAGTCAGTGGCATGGGCGTCTCGCCCATGCGATTTCCCAGGGATTCACGGGCGGGACGCCCGTGCCACGGGGCTTTTCCAACAGTCTCCAGGGGACGGGGCTCTCGACCACACGGGGCATGGCGAGTCAGAGACCGCACGACCGTTCTCCGGTCCGCGATCACCCCTCTGGCTCAATCTGCACGACCGTGGTGAGCCCCAGCGGGTACTGCTCCAGCAACGTTTGGATCTGCCCCGGCGTCACCGCGCGGTACGCGGCGATCTCGGCCTCGACCGGAAGATGTTCCTTCCGATAGATCCAGTCGCCGCCCACGACGGACAGTCGTCCCATCGGGCGTTCGCTACGAATCACAATTCGCGAGGCGACTTTGTTAAATGCCTCGTCGAGTTCGTCTTGAGTGATGCCCTCAGAGTTGATGGTGTCGAAGATCTCGCGCACGAGTTCGATGTTGGAATCATTCTCTTCGGGGTCGCCCGCCATGTACCCCGCCCACAATCCGTTGTCGAAAAACTCGTTATACGACAGGTCGCACGACTCCGCCAAACCCGGATCGACCAGTTCCCAGTAGAGCCGACCACTCTCTCCGTCCCCGGCGATCGCTGTCAAAAGTTCCGCCGCGAACCGCTGCGGCGACTCAGCGGGCGGGGCCTTCGATAAGAGCATCGTGTGAGTCTGCGAAAGCTGGGGTCGCTTCTGCTGGACTTGAGACGGAAGCGGTTGCCAGGGAACCCAACGATCGTCCGGTTTCCCAACCGGAATGCCACTGCAATACTGATCGGCGAGGTCCAGAACCTGCTTCCAAGTGGTGTTCCCGGTGGCGACGAGCGTGATGTTCCCGGTGTGGTATCGGCTGCGGAAGTAGTCGCGCATCCGCTCCACGGGCAGGTCGCGAATGCTCTCCTTGGTTCCGAGAATCGACTGCCCGAGCGAATGCCCCCGGAAGTGGGTCGCCATCGCCAGATCGTGCGTCAGAAACGCCGGGAGGTCGTCATACATCCCGATCTCTTCCAGAATCACCTGCTTCTCGACCTCAAAGTCTTCCTCGCGAAGACTCGGCTGCATCAGCGCTGCCAGCAACTCAAAGGTCTTCGGCAGATACTCCGGGAGCATGGCCGCGTAGTAGAGCGTGAACTCTTCACCGGTCTGCGCGTTGGAGTTCGCCCCCAGTTCATCAAAGACCCGGTTCACATCGGCAGCCGAGAACCGATCGTTTCCCTTGAACGCCATATGCTCCAGGAAATGGCTCACCCCCGAACAATCGGCAGTTTCATCCCGCGACCCGGTGCGGACATAGAAGCCCACAGCGGCACTGTGCGCCCGCGGATTCAGTTCGGCCACAACGTTCAGGCCATTGGGAAGAACGGTCTGCTGGAATTCCATCAAGCGTCCGGACAGCGGGGTGCGTGGCAATCGGGGCGAAGAGTGCCCCGATGCCAGAGCAGGGTAACGTTTGAAGCCGTCCCCGACGAGGGTTGCTGGCAGGGTTGCTGGCACCTCCCCCCTCAAAGCGTGACAAACGGCCAGTCCTTCATTATCTTTCGAGGTTCACGGCCAAACTGGCCCGTTCCCCGCATGCCCAGAAGACTGAATTCATGGCCCAGATCAACGCTGGCGATTTCCGTAAGGGAATCAAGATTGTCATCGAAACTCAGCCGTTCGAAATGACGGCTGTCGAGTTCGTGAAACCCGGCAAGGGACAGGCACTCTACAAGACCCGGATGCGGAATCTCCTGAATGGACGGTTCCTCGAGATTACGTATCGTTCGGGCGATAGCCTGGAAGCAGCGGACATCCGCAACTGCGAGGGGAGCTACTCGTACTTCGACTCGACGAACTACATTTTCATGGACAATGAAACGTTCGAACAGGTCGAATTGGCCGCCGATGTGTGCGGCGAGCAGATGTCGTATATCAAGGAAAACACGCCTTGCCAGTTGATCTTCTGGGACGACAAGCTGATCGGGGTGATCCCCCCGAAGCAAGTGATCCTTGAAATCACGAACACCGAGCCCGCTGTCCGGGGCAACACCGCGACCAATGTGACCAAGGCCGCGACCGTCGAAACCGGGGCAGAGGTCCAGGTTCCGTCGTTCATCCAGATCGGCGAGAAGATCAAGATCGATGTCGAGACCCGGGCCTATATGGGGCGGGTCAACGATTAGTGAGTACAGCTTCAGGATTGGTTTTCAGAAAGGGCAGACAGGAATGTCTGCCCCCTGAACTGTGGCATAGACATTTCTGTCTGTGGGAACTGAAAACAGAATCTGGGGTCAGTATGAAGGCCACGGAGAGACGCGCGTGAGCCTTTCAGAAACCGATCCAGTCGAGGAACCAACGAACACCGCTTGCCAGATGGCCTGTCCCGCTTGCGGTGGGGCTTTAATGGAGATTCGCCATAAGCTGCACTGCGTGCAATGCCATGTGATTGTGGAGACCTGCTGCGAAGGCGGGCGAGGTTAAGACGAGCAGTTCGATCACCGAAGTAGTGTCTGGAGCGCCTCGACCAGCCGTTCGATCTCATCGACCGTGTTGTACAAATGGCACGAGACGCGAATGTGCATTCGGTCTCGCCACTCGATGATCGGGATCTCGATGCCGAAGTCTTTTGCCAGACAGTGTTGAAGCGAGTGCGGTGTCCCCGGTTGGAGGTTGTTCTCCCGAGGAATGCGCGGCAGCGCCAGCGTTTGCATGCAGCCATACCACGAGTCCTGGGGAGCCAGCGGGGTGGCGTCGAACTCTTGGCAGAGACGCTCGCCTGCGTAGCGGGCCAGGGCGTGCGTTTGATTTCGAAACTGGTCCCAGCCGATCTCTGCCAGGAACCGAATCGCATCGGGAACAGCCAAGTAAGCGGCCAGGTCCATGGTGCCGGACCAGTGGAACTCATCCTGCCAGCGGGGGGCTTGTCCGTTTAGGCTGCGGCCCCAACTGGTGATGGTGGGTTTCAGCCCCGCCTTGTGCCGTGGGGCGACGTAGAGAAACCCGCTGCCCAAGGGAGCTGCGAGCCACTTGTGTAGACTCGCACAATAATAGTCGCAACCCAGAGCATCGAGGGCGAGGGGCCGCATGGCAATCGCGTGCGGTCCATCGATACAGACGCGAATGCCGAGGGCTTTGGCGCGGGTGCAGATGGCTTCGACCGGCATGATGATCGCTGTGGCCGAGGTCACATGGCTCACGACGATGATGCGAGTGCGAGGAGTGACGCGTTCAAAGAGGGCGTCGACGAGGGCCTCGGTCGTGGTCAGCGGGTCGGGCAAGCGGGCCATGACTGTGCGGGCTCCGGTCGCTTGGCACTTGCGTCCCCAGATGCGAATCACCGCTCCATACTCGTGATCGTTGAGCAGCACTTCGTCCCCGGCCTCCAACGGGAGATTCTCGGCGATGATGTTCATGGCCACGGTGGCATTGGGGACGAAGGCCAGATTCTCCGCTCGCCCGCCGAGGAACTTGGCCAAGGCTTTCGCCGCCTCATCGAGCAGGGTCTCTTGCTTTCGGACGAAGAACTCCATCGGGTTGCGATTGAGCTGATCGGTCCACCGCTGGCGGGCTTCGCAGACGATACGGGGGGCCAGGCCGAACGAACCATGATTGAGGTAGGCCAACCCGGCCGCGTGGTCCCACTCGGAGCGAAAGTCGATGAGTGTCGGGAGTGCGGGCATGGGGGGATTGGTCTGGAGCAGTGTTCGTCAGAGGAGATCGGTGTTCCGAGTCTTGCCGGTTTGTTGCGTTCATCGGCTTTGCAACGCTGACTTGTGAGGGTGAGTGGACACAGAAAGCGAACTGAGTAGGACGGCCTTTCCAGGCCGTCTGGGGTAGCCTCTCTCGAAAGGAGACGGCCTGGAAAGGCCGTCTTACGGGGGTCTCATTTCCGACCTCCCTTACCCCCGGCCCCTCTGCCCGGGGGAGAGGGGAGGAAGAGGCGACTTCCCGGAGGTCTTGACTCGCTGCACCTGCGACTTCTGTTGGACTTGCTGTCGCTGCTTCTTCTGCATGTTGGGCTTCTTGGAAGCGGGCTGGCGGACCATCGGGCGACCGTGGGACATGTCTGGCTCCAAAAAGATCGCAACTCCATAGTGACCGCCAAGGCTTGATCTGTGGGTTGGAGTCCAGCCTTTAGGCTGCTCCGGTGCAGGCTAAAGGCTGGACTCCAACCCGACTCTTAGCGTGGCGGTGACTTCCATGCGGCTCTGGTCAGGCGATCATTGATTGCTCGACCGAGCCCCTCGTGGGGAACAGTTTCGGCGATGATCGCATCGATTCCAAGGGCGTCCAGGCGGCGCATCGCGGAGAACAGATTCGCCGCAGCTTCGACGAGATCGCCCCGCTTCGAAAGGATCTCGACCGCCGCGAAACGCTCCGGTTGCGGACACGACTGAAAGGCGAGGGCCCCGATGCGTCCGGTCGGTAACGGGGCGCTAAGCAGCCCCAGGGTGATGGACGTGGCCGGAGCATAGTGCTGGGGCAGGTTCCCGGGAGCGAACTGCGGTGCTGCCGACTCATTCGAGGCGACAGTGCGTTGGGGGATGGAGCCGATCAGCGCCTCGATCGCTTCGAGGGGAACGCCGCCATGCCTCAGCAGGCAAGGCGGTCCCGGTTCGGCGAACGAGATGACTGTCGATTCGACACCGACCTGGCAAGGCCCCCCATCGACGATCCAGTCCACACGATCGCCGAGCTGGTCGACGACATGGGCTGCGGTCGTTGGACTCACTCGACCGAAGAGGTTCGCGCTGGGAGCTGCGATGGGAAGGCCGACGCGTTCCAAGAGTTCGCGGGCCACTGGGTGGGAGGAGATGCGGACCGCTACGCAGGGGAGTCCCGCTGTGACAAGGTCGGGGATACAGAGGGCCTTGGGAAGTACGAGGGTCAACGGCCCCGGCCAGAAGTGGCGGGCCAGCTCTTGGGCCAGAGGCGGGATTTCGGTCACGATATCGCGAACGGCTTCGAGACTCGCGACATGCACAATCAGCGGGTCAAAGGTCGGTCGCCCCTTGACCTCGAAGATCTTCGCCACAGTGGCGGGCCACAACGCGACACCGCCGAGGCCATAAACGGTCTCGGTCGGGATCGCCACCAGTTCGCCGCGACCCAATGCAGCCACAGCATTGAGGATGGTGCAGAAGTCGTGAGACACGAGTTATTCTCCGAACGGGCTGGAATGATGCCCCTTCCGGCCCCCCTCCCCCAGGGAGACAGAATAGAAGGACCAGCGATCACTGGGGTTGTGGGTTCGAGTGTTGGGGGCCGTACCTGGTGGGGCGGTGTCCCGAAACTCCAG
This sequence comes from Planctomycetota bacterium, assembly GCA_043718305.1. GTDB lineage: Bacteria > Planctomycetota > Planctomycetia > Planctomycetales > Planctomycetaceae > TH-plancto1. The sequence goes on from JAYSVZ010000563.1 coordinate 9,218, forward strand.
TGCCAAAAACAGTGAGGCTGGTCCGATGTCGAGCGTACGATATGTGGGTTTGGATGTCCACAAGGACACGGTCGTGGCAGCGCTTCCCAAAATTCCAGGAGATGGCCGATCGTCGGCACCATCCTCAAGAAGTGGCACGGGACGTTTGCTCACCCATGTCGGGGCCGGGCCAGATCAGGGGGTTGGTCTCTCGCCGAGGCATTGCAGGCCATATCGCTCGGTCCCCACGAACACTCGCTCACCGGCGATCGTGGGCGAACTCAGGAAGTGGCCCTCGCTTCCGAGGGAGCGCTCCGACAGGAGCTGGAGCGTCTGGCGGTCAAGGACAAACAAGCGCCCCTTGGTGTTGACGCCGCAGACCACTCGCGGGGTCACCGCCAGCGCGGCATTCACCGCAGCCCCGCTGTCCCATGAGTGAATGATTTCACCCGCCGGGGAGACGACGCGGATGAGGCCATCCGCGCAGCCGAACAGCAGTTCGCCCTCGCTGAAGACGATCGCCCCCAGGACGGTCGCCGGAAGGGGTAGGGTCCAGACAACCGTTCCGTGGTGCGTGTCGATACAGGCGACAGCCCCTCCCGCATCGGTTTCGGCCTTCACGAAATCGCCTTGCCCCATGCCGACATAGAGCCGGTCGCCGACCAGGGCTGGCGGAGCAAACAGCGGGTGGGTGAACGGAATGCTGGAACGCTGTTGGCCGGTCAAGGCGTCGAGGATCACCAGGCTCTGACTGCCATGCCCGGTCCCGACGTAGACGTTTTCTGAATCCGCGATCAGAGCGGTCTCGACATCGGAAAGGTGCCCTCCCGTGGCGTGCCAGTGAACCTTCGGTGGGGGCCCCGCGCGCAAGTCGAGGGCGTACACCCCGTCGTCACCGGCTGCGACATAGACTCGTTCACCGACCACGACGGGAGTGCATTCGACGTGGCTGCGGGTCTCCAGGCTCCAGACGACGGACGGGTTCGGCTGGCTGATGTCGAGGCAGAAGACCCGCGCATTGGTCGTCCGGTGCAGCCCCTCGCCGCACAGCAAGAAGTTCCCGACCACGACGGGAGAGGAGAAGGTGGCCCGCATTCCCAACGGTTCGGCGACCCATTGCAACTCGCCCTCCGCCACGTTCCAGCAGTAGATCCGGCCGCGATCACCTTGCGAACCGATGGCGTAGACGCGGTTGCCGACAACCGTGGGGGAGGAGTAAAAGCGGTCGCCTTGGATGCCGGACCAGAGCAACGTTTGCGGGTCGATCGTGGCGGCGGGATGAACGGCTCCGGTCCGCTGCGGGTTGCCTCGAAAGAGCGGCCAATCGTCGCCGATCATGATTGGCACCGGGCGCATTGAGGGACGGTTCCAGTGGGTAATGCCCTGCTGGATCCCCCACCAACTCAAGGCACAGCCTCCCAGAATGACGAGCAGGCTATACCGCTGCTTCCACAGAAAACGGCGGATCATGCGGTTCCGTTCGCTCGAACCCGACAACCCCAGCAGTGCCAAGACCGATATCAGCCCCCATCCGATGATCGACATCAACGGGATCAGAACAGGCAGAATCGGCACGATGGCAACCACGCGAATCCCTTCCTCGGGTCCAGATTGATCGTCGAACGACTCCCGCTCGACCCCTTTCGACGGAGGAATCGATTTGAGCAGCCGATATCTGATCTTAGAGGATCGTTCGACAAGGGGCTTGCAGTGGATCAACCGGTCGGGCAAACTTTTCCGACAGACGGAGTCACCGTTCAGTCTCACCGAATCCTGGAAGCCATCATGAAACAGCGAACGGGGTTCACGATCATCGAGCTGCTCGTCAGCATCGCTGTGATCAGCGTGTTGCTGGCGCTGCTCCTTCCGGCCGTCCAAGCGGCTCGCGAGGCGGCTCGCCGGTCTCAGTGCCGGAATAACCTCAAGCAGTTCGGTCTGGCGATCCACAACTACCACGATACCCATCAGTCGTTCCCATCGGGGTATATGTTTACGGACCCGGCAGTGAATCGCCGACCGCCGCGAACGACGGCGGGGCTGCTGGGGGAGCCGCTGAGCCGTCGCTTCCAGAATGTTTCCTTCGTCGGTGGCGCATCGATTGATCGGGCTTTCGCTCCGCTGATTGGCCCGGTGGATGGTCGGTTGCCAGAGGCGAGGTGGAATTCGAGAGAAGCCTCACTGGCGATTTTCGATGGAGCCCCGCCGCCACCGCCGAAGGATGGCGAGGGGGGGCTGCAGTTTCCCAATGGGCCGGGCTGGAGTTGGATCGCCCTGATCCTGCCGCAACTGGACCAGGTCAACCTGCACCGCCAGATCCCCTTCAGCAGTCCCGTCGAAGCGCCCTCGAATGACGTGATTCGCCAGACCCCGTTATCGATCGTGACCTGTCCCAGTGATTCCGGGGCGGGCGAGTTCGTGCCGCTTGACTGGTCCAATGAACCGATGCGACCGGCGGCCACGACCAGCTATGTGGCCAGCTTTGGGACATTCGGGCTGTTGAACACCGAGCCGGGCAAGTCAAACGGAGCCTTTTACCGCAATAGCTCGACCCGGATCGAAGACATCGACGATGGCTCGACCAATACGCTCGCCATCGGCGAACGACCCGCCATGTTCGCCAAGGCCCCGTGGGCCGGGGCCATGAGTAACGGCACTGTTCGCACGACACCGGGGGCCCCGGTCTATGTGTCGATTCTGCAATTAGCCCCCGCGATGTGCCTCTCGCGGATCAACAAGATCAGCCTCAATAGCCCTTATAGCGAGCCGTACGACTTCTTCTCGCCGCACAGCAGCGTGGTCTACTTCTTGTTTGCCGATGGCTCGGTGCGCGGTTTGTCGCAAGGGATGGACATCAAGATTCTGCGATCGATGGCGACCATCGATGGCAAAGATGTGGCCCACGAATAAGTTGGCGTCAATATCCAGGCGTCTTTCTTAAGGCTGCCTCGGACAGGCTAAAGCCTGGACTCCAACCCTCCCCAAAATCCGAACGGAGTTGAGAGTGACCCCAGCCGCACTGCATCATCAAGGGGACTTATACTCCCGGCCTTTGATCAACATCTCCCGCTGGGGGGCTATGCAATGCGTTGTCGTGGGGCTGCTGCTCATTGTGGGATGCCAGCGCGGCCCCTCGGCGCCGGAGCTGCGGGACTCCCCGGTCTATCGCAATTCGCTCGAAGGGTTCCGCTTTCTCGTCCCGGACAACTGGACCCAATCAGCCAGCGCGAACCTTCCGGAAGGGGATCTGGAAACCGAACTCTTTCTAGTGCGGTACAACATCCGTTCATCCGAACCGAATGCTCAGGCACAACTGCTCTGCGTTCAAGACAAATCGGGCACGATCGACCTGAAGTCGCATCATCAGAAGCCCGCCTTCGGGATTGAAAAATGGACCGTCCTCGAAGAACCGACGAAGCAATCGATCGGTGGCCAAGAGGGGACATGGCTCTACCTGACCGGCAAGAACAAAGAGCAGACGATGGGGAAGTTGGTCCTCTGCTTTCGCAAGGGCGATCGCATCTACTCCTTCGTCGGGACCTTCCTCCCGACCGACGACAAGGCCCGCCAATCGATCCGCCGGGCGTTTGAAAGCGTGATCTGGGAATGACGACACGCCACGCGGGGGCTCAGTTATCGATGACACGAAGGGTGGTATCGAGGTGCCACTGGCGGTGGCTCTGAACCGCCAGTGTTTTCGAGCCTCATCTGATGGCTGATGGCTTCCCTCTCGGCGAGGTCTTACCAGACCTGAATTTCGAGTTCCAACTCGACTCCGTGGGCTTCCGCGACCTTCGTTCGCATCAGGTCGATCAGCTTCAGCACATCAGCCGACTTGGCACCGGGACTGGTGACGATGAAGTTGCCGTGGCGGTCGCTGACCTCGCAGTCACCGATCTTCATGCCCTTCAGGCCCGCCTGCTCGATCAAGGCTCCGGCACTCAACCCACGGGGGTTCTTGAAGATGCACCCGGCGGATTGAAATGAGAGCGGCTGGGTCGACTTCTTCATGACCCACAGCTTGCGCATCCGTTCGGCGATGTCATCCGGCGAGGCGGGGGTGAGTTGGAATT
>JAYSVZ010000564.1:0-4127 GCA_043718305.1 Planctomycetota bacterium
AGGCTGTGGATGGACGATTGACCGACGATCGGGGCGTTCTCCGTGATCGTAGGGACATCGCGAGTCGACAGCGACAGCTTCGAGTCCGTGTTGAACGCGTACGTCAGTTCCGGATCGGGGATGTCGTAGCAGTAGCCCTGGACGCGGGGGAAGTCGATCTCGCAATCGATGCGGTCTTCGAGGGCGCGGACGCGCGTCGTCAGTGGCGGGGGCGTCGTCTTGTCGGAACCCGCTGTCGGGATGAACGAGAACGGCACCCCGTAGACTTCGGCATACTCCGGCGTGAAGTGGCCGTTCGCTCCGACTGTGTAGCTCATCCGGCGGAGTCCCCGCCCGACGACCTGTTCACAGAGCAGCTGGGTTCCGAACGCTCGCACCCCGAGAATATGCGTCACGGAATTGGCGTCCCAGCCTTCGGTGAGCATCGAAACGCTGACGACGCATTTGACGTTCTCGCCCAACTTCCCGGCCTTGCCGACGGTGTTCATCACTTCGCGGAGCAGATCTTCATCCGCGATCTGGGAGACATCCCGACCGGGGAACCGCTGACGCAGTTCGTGTTTGAATTCGTCGATCTCGACGGCGGCCAGCTTTTTGAAGTCGTCGCTCATTGCCTCTCCGGATTCCAGCTGTTGGCTGTCGACCAGAATCGTCGTTGGTCGATGCGACCAGCGGCCCTCGACGACGTTGGAGAAGAGGGGGAGTGCGCCGGGGACGGGGATTGAAAGTGGCATGGGCGTCTCGCCCATGTCTTGGTCCGAGGAGTCACGGGCGGGACGCCCGTGCCACGGCTCGGTCAGAGGCTTTTCCCATCCGGCGATATAGTCGAAGACCATCTTCGAGACGGCGGTATTGTTGCAAACGACGATGAACACCGGTGGAGTGCGTCCCCGGTCCCGCGCCACGGTATCCTGTTCCCATTGTTCGTATGACTTGCGGTAGTTGTCGTAGAGGCTGTGCAATGCCCCTTGCAGCTTGGCGGGGAGTTGGGGTTCGACGACCGCTCGGCCTGCCTTGGCGGACTTCGTGGCCTTGGGTAGTGGGGGATTCGAGTCCTTGAGTTGTTCCCACAAGTCGCGGTAGGTCGGAGCCTCTCCGGTCATGGAGTTGTCCGCGACCGGGACGCGGGGAATCTTGACGATCCCGGCTTCGATGGCATCAATGAGCGAAAAATCGGAGATGACCCAAGGGAACAAATGCCCCTCGGGGTAACCCGATCCACTGAGAAAGAACGGCGTGGCCGACAGATCGTAGACGACTTTGACGCCCATTTTCTGCTTGATCGCTTCGAGGCCGGAGATCCAGATTTTGCCTTGCTTGTTGGCTTCTTCCGCGTCCTTGCGAGCTTCGGTGGAAAGTTCCTTCAGTTCATCCGGGTCGAGGGGCTTGTTGCGGTAGCAGTGATGCGCCTCGTCATTCAGGACGACGATGTTCTTCTTCTTGGCGAACGGTCCGCAAACCCGGCGAACCATGTCTTCTGGCTGTTCGGTGAAGACGGATGGCTGATTGGTCGGATTCAGGATGTTCTTTGTGATCTTCGGAGCCTGTTGCTTCTCCCGGAGTATGAAAGCGTGGTAGTTCGTAATCAGAATCTGAGCCTGAAGCAGGTCGTCGAACTGATACGGCGGCACGATGTCGCGAGCCTTGTAGTAGTTCTCTGAACTGTGAGGCAGCAAGACCTGCAACCGGTCCCGGATCGTGATACCGGGGGTGACGATCAGGAAGGAATCCGAGAACCGGGCATCCTGCGGATTGGCCTTCTTGTTGAGCGTTTGCCATGCAATCAGCATCGCCATGACAACCGTCTTGCCGGAACCCGTGGCCATCTTCATGGCCACTCGATGGAGCAACGGATTCGCCGCGACGTTGAACTCACTCAAGGAATCGTTGATCCAGCGGTCGTCGAATTTGCTGGCGGCCTCCGTGATGTAGATGACGGTCTCCAGAGCTTCCAGCTGGCAAAAGAAGAACCGCTTGTCGCGTGATTCGTTGTTCCAATACTCCAAAAGTCGGGCGGTTGTCGGTGAAACGCCTTTGTATCCACCGGCCCGCCACAAACGAATTCTCGCCCGAACGCGATTGATGAAAACGTTGGAAAGCTCCCGATCAGCCATCCATTCTCGGTCGAGGACTTGCTGCTTTCCCTTCTTTTTCGGCTGCGCAATCGGGATAAAATGGGAGCTTTCTCTCCGTTCCTCAACAATCGTTTCAGTGATCTCATTGTCGATAAATTTGAAATGCCGGCGCGGTTCCTCAAACGGACCATTGATGATGGGATTGTCGATATGAGACATCAATGCCGCTCTGTCGTGGTGAGACTGCCCCACCGAGTGTTCTGACTCGGTGGCAACCAAGGCCAAGAGTTTCGGGTGATCCCATCCACGCGTCAAGGCGGGCAGCCCGTGCTTGGGCCGATCTCTCGGTGATCCTCTCCCCCGCTGAGTTCGCCCCGTGGCTCGACGCAGAGTTGACCGACCCCGAGCAGCTGTGGCCAATGCTCGACCAATACCCGGCGGAAGAGATGACGGCTTACCCGGTGTCGACGCTGGTTGGTTCGGTCAGGAATGATTCGCCGGAGTTGATTGTTCCCAGTGAGTGACTAACTGGCCCGTCCGGGTCAACGCGACGATCTCCGCCTTGATTGTTTCCGAGAGTGTCCCCCACGTTTGTACCACGAATGCCAACTCTGGATCGCCCGTTGTGTCCTGCGCACGGACTGCACCGCTTGGGGCAACAATTCGCAGACTTTCAGGGTTTGACAGGGGGTGTTCGAATCCTGTCCCCGCCATTTGGTGATTTCGCAAGGAATCGCAATTCGACGCAAGCCCCGGCAACACCGGGGCTTTTGCGTTTTTATGCAGAACGTTTGCGGCTCGTTTTTCGCCGTGTACTGCGACTCTTTTTGCGCCGCTTCTTCTCCGAAGACCCGCAGGACTGCTCTCCGGACAGAGTACCCCCTGTGGCGGAGCCATAAATCAACGGTAGTTCTAAAACCCGTAGCCCGTCCCTCTCCATCACAGACTTCTCACAACCCCAAATCGGGCGTCATGGGGAGGAACAGTGGGGCTACTTCGCGTTGACGGGCACCGGCTTCTGCGTCGCTTCCCGGACCACAGTGCGGGTCGCGGGGACTGGCTGGAGGTCGGTCTGGATCTCCGACCGGACCACCCGATGGCTGCGCGGGGCGTCGACGCAGAGCTTGACGCGATTCCCCTGAATCTGCGAGACCTTGATGGTGATCTCGCCATCAATCACCAGCGATTCACCCAATTTGCGGGTCAGCACCAACATGATTCATCCTCCCTGAGGGGTTACCTTTCGGCAACCGACATGATTTCGGGCGGGGTCCACTCACCACCCTTTGTTTCCGGCAACAAGTCCAAACCTGAGCCGATCGTAGAGTTCTAAGCGGGTTTGTAGAGGTTTCAAGACATTTCTTTTCAAGACTAGTGCACATCCGTTGCAAGTGGTGTCCGCTGTACGATTTACGACTTGAGAATTCGTAAGTATGCGAAGGGTTGTTCTGGGAATGGACACTCCGCAGACCTCGTATTGCCACGCTGATCGGATCGCGGGAGAATCGACGTTGCGGGCTAGGGGTCAGGCACTTCGGGATTTCGAAATTGGCCGAACTGAGGTTTGGGTCGAGCCAGTTTCCAGTCAGCCAATTCCGAATTTCCGAACTGCCTGACCCCGGCTTGACTGAGTGGGTGAAGTGCGGCTGGTACGCAGCACAACAGGCTGGAAGCCGATCCCACGCATTGGAGGATCTCGTGTCAGCCCGCTGTTGTTTTTTCGGTCTGGCCATGCTTTTCTCCATCCTTGGGGAAGGGACCATCCGCGCCCAGGACGGCGAGGCATTCGCTGCTTACTTTGCGGATCTGCGGGCCAATGGGCTGTTTCGGGTCGCCGAGGAATATGGACTCGCGCGATTCGAAGATCCGGATCTCTCGCCTGCGGACCGGGCGCTGATTGCCGTGGAGCTTTCGCGGGCCTTTGCCTCGCATGCCGCCGAAGCGTCCTCATTCAAAGAAGCCCAGGAGCTCTGGTCTCGAGCGAACGAAGCCTTGCAGCCGCTGCTCGCCGATCCGCAGCATCCCCGATGGATCGTCGTGCGAGCCCGGCAA
>JAYSVZ010000565.1:0-13211 GCA_043718305.1 Planctomycetota bacterium
CCTGGCGCGTGAGAACGAGCTGCGGCAGCAGTCGCTCACGATGACCCGCCGCAATCTGAAGGAACACTTCGTTCTCGACCGGATCGCGACCGACGAAAAGGTGGAAGTCGTCGAACTCGAAATCGAGCAGGAAATCACCGCTATGGCGTTCCAGCAGGGCGAAAGCCCGCGACGCGTGCGGTCAAGGCTGCTCAAGTCCGGCATGATCGAAAACCTCTACGCCCAGATTCGTGAGCGGAAGGCTGTTGACTTGATTCTGTCGACGGCTCAGTTCAACGACACGCCGTACCTGCTCAAGCAGGATCGCTCCACGGCGGCCCTCAACAAGTCGATCTGCGTGACGGCTCAGAAACCGGCTGCCGTCGAAGAGGACAGCGAAGGCGAAGACGAGTAACTGCCCGCTGTTGCCCCTGACACAACTCTGATCCCATTTCCCGCAACCGTCTCCACGGTTGCGGTTTTTTTATTGGTCGGTCTGGTATGGTCGGAAATCATCGGAGAGAGTGACGCAAGGTCGAACTTCACGGCTGATGCCCCTCGAGCGGCTTAAGAGTGAGTCTTCTTCGTCCAACGGGATTTCGCGAGGAGTCATCAGTCCCAATCGGGAGATCGCCGGAAAAGAGTGAACGTTCTTGGTTCTAATCCAGTTCTGAAAGAATGACCTGTTTAGGTCATGCATGGCAAGCTCATTCTCATTAGTTTTGCCGTTGTGTGGAGTCTTCCTTCAATGGAGCAATGATCATGTTGAAATGTCTGAGATTGGTCGCAGCAGCGGCAGCAACGTTTGTTTCGACGGCCGGGGGTCAAGAGATCGCGTCCCAGCCGGGGACCGTCAACGAACCGCGGGAGGCCTTCTTCGAGAACGCCCCCTTGGCCGAGGCGGGCTTCGCAGAAGCTCGTTTTAACAGAAAAGAGCAACGCCTTCGAGAGCATTACTTGTCGACTCCTCTGGGAGTGGCCCCCCAGGACAACGCCCCGGAGGCGGCACCCCCCAGTGAAACCGATGTGGGATCGGCGGCTGAGGCAGGCTTGGGAGTATCCGTGGTTCAGAATCGGGCTCTCAGTGATGGAGAAACGAACAACTCGACCAGCAACGTGTGCGAGCCCTCGCTGGCGGTTCGGGGTCAAGAGATTCTGTATACCGGGAATTGGTTCGCAGCCTTTTCTCGCAACGGCGGGGCCACGTTCAGTTATCGGAATCCGGAGACGACGTTTCCCACGATTCCCAATCGTCCGTTTTGCTGTGACCAAGTGGCGCTGTATGTTCCCTCGCACGATCTGATGGTTTGGTTCCTGCAGCACGGAAAAGACACGACGGGAAATACAGTGCGGCTAGCTGTCGCGAAAGGCGCGGACATCGCGGCTGAGCGATGGCGATTCTACGACTTTACACCGCAGAGTGTCGGCAACTGGACAGGGGAATGGTTCGACTATCCGGACTTGGCTTACTCCAACCAGCATCTCTTCGTGACGACGAACAGCTTTACCTTGGCGGATGCCTTTGCCCGGTCGGTCGCCATGCGGATCCCCTTGAACGAATTAGCGAACTACGCCGCGCTGAACTATCGGCACTTCAACCGGACCGATGTCGGCAGCCTGCGTCCGACGCAAGGGACGGGGAACACGATGTACATCGGCACCCATGCCAATACCGCTTCGATCCGGATGTATGCCTGGGCGGATGGTTCCAACGATATCCAAACCAAGAACTTCGCTGTGCAGTCTTGGGTTCGAGGCGGTGCTTCCGCGCCATGTCCTGATGGGCGGGATTGGCTGGGGTCTGTCGACGGAAGAATCACCGCAGCGTGGTCAGCGGGTGATACCCAAGGCTTTGCCTGGACATCGGCCCAGGGAGGAAACTTTCCATTCCCGCATGTCCGCGTGGCCGTCCTGAACTTCGGAGCAGGCACTGTCACGTCCCAGCCGCATATCTGGAACCAAGCCTTTGCCTTCGCCTATCCCGGAGCAGCGGCCAACCCCGCCGGGAGAGTGGGAATGTGCCTCAGCTATGGCGGCGGTGCCACGCTGTTTCCGAATCCCGCTGTGGGCGTCCAAAATGGAGCTACCTGGTCGCTGGCAGCCACCGGGACGGGAACCCACGGACCCGATCGGAACCGCTGGGGTGATTATCAAACGGTTCGTCTCAATGGTCAGAACACGAATCGGTTTGCAGCAGCGGAATTCAGCCTCTCGGGCGGTCCGGCCCGCACCGATATCGTAGCGCGGCTGGTGCAGTTTGAGGCCGTCACGACGGAGGCCGCACCAACGCCCGCTGGTGGTGGGGCTCTGCTCGCCATGTCGAAGAAAACGCCCACCGAATCGCCGGAGAATCACGCTATCCTTGCGGAAGCTTCTGCGGCGGGGAAGTTTTCCAAAGAGACCTTCAACAAGAATCAAGCCCGCCAGTCTCGCGCCCGGGCCGCATCGCGGGCTGTTGCACAATCCCTGGGCCAAGCCCTCCCGTCGGCCACGGCGATCATCGCACTGGATGGCGGCAAGGATCTCGATCAATTCCAGGAAGACCTGAAGCTGCCCGACATTGGGGCATTTTTCTTTGAGTCGGCTGAGTCGGTCTGTGAGCCGGACAATCGGCTGCAAGTGTCAGACACTTCGGTTGCTCCCTGGAACGGAAACTGCCAACTGATCATCACCATGAATGACGGTGGGAAGGCCCGTGGCACCGGCTGGTTCATGACCCCGGATCTCGTCGTCACGGCCGGGCACTGTGTCCATGAAGGGCCCGGTGGCAACTTCTTTCAGTCGATCGAAGTCATTCCTGGGATGAATGGGCCAACTCGCCCGTTTAGCTCACAGTCACTCGACAGCACCCACCTTCGGGCATCTGCCGGCTGGTCAACGACGGGGGCTGTGATCGATGACTATGGGGCCATTCGCTTGGATGCCCCCTTTGTCGGTGTGACCTCAACACCTGCTGCCGCCTTGTCCGACGGAGAGCTTGGTTCGATGGTCTTGACGCTGTCGGGCTATCCGGCAGACTTGCCCACGGGAACCCAGTGGTTCCACTCGGGGCCAGCGACCGCCATTCAGGCCCGCCGGCTGCTCTATCAGATTGACACGTTTGGCGGACACAGTGGGAGTGCCGTGACAGCCACCACAGCCACGGGTCGTGTGGCGGTCGGCATTCACAACTATGGCGGATGCCCCAACAAGTGCAGCCGGATCACACCGGAAATCCTGGCTAACCTGAATCGCTGGGCCGATGAGAAATGATCGGATGACAAGACGATGCTCGGGATCGTGTGATCCCGAGCATGTTTTGCATCGGCGCCCACTTCAACGAACCTCGATCCCATGCTAGGGCAGAGCGACCCACGGGATCGCTTCGGTGAGCACCCGTGGGTCGCGACCCTGGGTGATCCCGTCCAGCCCCTTCCGGGCGCCCGAAGGACTCCCCTAGACCACCTTGACCCCGGCCTTCTCTTCAGCGGCACTGCGGCGCAGGTAGAACGGCTCCAGACTCCAACAGTCGATGGTCCGCCCCGCGAGGAGCTGCCTGGTCCCGATCGTCGCCACATGTCGAGCCTGCGGAATGTCGCACTCGACCGGCAGGCAGGCTGACTCCGGGAACAGCGAACCGCGCAGCCTTCCCATCCCCGGCCCGACCACGCGGAGGTCTGGCTTGCGGGCGGCGGCCCACGCTTCGGCGGGTTCGATGGTGATCACGCCGACACGCTCCCAACGATCCGCCGAGCGGCGGTACTCGCCGACGAAGAGTTCGCCGCGTTGAGCCAGGTCGATCACCGCGACCTCGGTCACGTCGTCGGGGACGCCCGTGGCGACCGCCTCGAAGGTATCGACCGGGGTGAGCAAGCACCCCGTGGCATAGGCAAACGTCTTCGCACAGACGACCCCCACCCGCAGACCGGTAAAACTCCCTGGCCCGACGCTGATGGCGATGGCTGTACATTGATTCGACTCCGACTCGCAGGCGTCGAAGAGATTGGCGATTTCCGCAATGAGCGTTCGCGCATGCCGTCGCCCGGCTTGAGCGAGTTGGCGCTCCCCCAACAGGACACCGTCCCGGGAAAGGGCAATACTGCCAGCCAATCCAGAAGTGTCGATGCTCAGGACCATGAGTGCTCCCAGGAGATGCGACTTCCGGGATTTGGCCAAGCCCTCGAATCACCCGGGAAGTCGGAAAGTCATGTACGCTAGTCAGGATGGATGGCCTTGCACAACCCCTCATGAAAGTGTGTGCGTCACGAAAATAGGCACCCACTGCGGCCCCGATCATCCACCTCGCATCCTGGAGGGTTGAACCACGGAACACCCAGCGCAAGGGAGGGATTCAACGCTCAACTCCGGTGCGACTTGGATTTTGCCCGTTCCAGCTTGTCGTGGACCTTGGAAAAGTTCTTCAGAAAGTCATCGTAGCGCTGCGCCTTGAATTGGAAGAATTCCTCGACCTCGGGGTGCGAGACAATCAGGAACTTCTCCGCAGCCAGCCCCTCAATCACGCGATCGGCAATGGCTTCGGGGGGCACCGCGCTCATGTGCAGGAACTGGTGAACCGGGTCGTCGAGATCCAGAAAATCGGTCGCGACCCCTGCCGGACACAAGCACGAAACACGAATCCCTTGCTTCCGATAGCGGATCGAAAGCCACTCCGCGAATCCGACGGCCGCATGCTTCGTCACGGCGTAGGATGCAGAGCCGATCTCGGTCAAGATGCCCGCTGCACTGGCGGTTTGCAGCAGATACCCGTTCCCGCGCTCCAGCATGTGCGGCAACACAGCGCGGGCTGCGTAGACATGCGCCATGAGGTTCACGTCCCACAAAAGCTGCCATTGATCGTCGGGGACTTCGATACCGCCTTTGGCCGTGACTCCGGCATTGGAGACGAAGAGATCGACGCGGCCATACTTATCGATCGTTTGAGCGACCAGGGACTCGACGGCGGCCTCATCGCTGACATCACACTCGATGGCGATCCCGTTGACTTCGCGAGCGACTGTTTCGGCGGCGGCCAGGTCGCGGTCAGCCACTACGATGCCGGTCGCGCCTTCAGCGGCAAAGCGGCGACAAAGGGCTCGACCGATGCCATTCGCACCACCGGTCACGATGGCAATCTGGTTCGCTAGTTGCATGGGACATCCTTGTCGGGCGGGTGGGAGTTCAGCCTTGGGGCTGTTCCGGACAGGCTAAAGCCTGGACTCCAACCTCCCGAGAACAGCCTCTGCGACTACGGGGTCAAGATCGCGTCGATCTGCTTGTGAACAGTCTCCACGATCTGCTCCTCGACATTGATGGCCCACTTCCCGGGGCGGCCATAGTAGAGCATCGACGTTTCCCCCTCATAGCCTCCTTCTTGCCAGACGCGGCGCGAAGGAATGTAGGCCATCACGTCGTTCGCATACCCGGCGACCCACACTGGCTGATCGTTGTGCTTCATGCGGACTTCGGCCTTCAGGCGGAGCGAGTAGTCGACCACCACCTCCCCGCCGAGGATCACCCATACCGGACCGTTGCCCAACTTCCAGGTCTGCACCGGATAGGTGTATGTGGATCGGATCGTTCCGTGGGTGGCGATCTCCGCCTTGAGGGACTTCGCTCGCCCGACCTCATAGCTGTTCTGCGAAGTCAGGTTGGCCTCGACCTCCTCGACGGTGGGGAGCTTTTCGTAGCCCAGCTCGGTTTCCTCGTATTGCAGGTCGAGCTTCCCCTCGATCGCGTTGATCCCCGAAAGAACGACGGTCCCGACCTCCGTTCCCAGATCGGTCCCGTATTGCACGGCCAGTTCGGGAGCCACATCGAGCGGTCGCCGCGGAAGCGGGTTCTGGTCGGCCCCACACCCGGCCCAGAACATTGCCATCGTGCCGGGAAAGTCCCCTTCGATTTTCTCCATGGCGTACCCCGGATAGTCACCACACCATTCGTAGAACGAAAGCGTTGTCGCGTGGCAGGCATACCCGAAGACGAGCGCCTTGATCTGCGTCCCGCTACTGATTTGCAGGACCGGAACATCATGGTCGACCGGGCCTTTCAGCTCTCCCGCGCGGCGCAGGTCGGGGACATCGGCCTCTTTGTTGTTCCGGCGATTGACCGCAATCTCGGAGCGCCCCTGGCCCCATCCCAGCTCGGCCGGGGTCAAGTCGGACATCGCCTGGGCCACGGCTGTCACGAGTTCATCGATCAGCCCCGCAGTGTACTCCTTGATCAGGTTCCGGTCCTCATCCCCCAAGGTGTACATCGAGAGTAAATTGCTTCCCACGACCGGACCGCAATGCGTGTGCGAACAGAAGATCGCAATCCCCGCCCGCTCGAATCCGTGCTCATCCACGATCCGCTTCCGCAGGGTGTTTGAGGTCTGCTGGTCGATGCCGACCAGATCGAGCGTTAGCGCCACAACCCGTTTCCCCGTGGGGTCTTCCAGGACGAGTACCTTTCCCCAAAGCTTGGTCCGCGTCCCTTCGGAGCGATGATCGCGGGAACCATAACCCGACATCCACATCGGCTTGTCCGGCGTGATGTCAGCCTTGGCGACGCCCGCTTTCCAGCCCGCAACGGCGGCTGAGGAGGTGCTGCATGTCACGAAGAGCAGCAGGAGAGTCACCCGTCTGCCAAGAGAGTTCAAGGACATGATCCAGGACATGTTCGACCGCACCAGGAGCCAAGGAACGACACGGAATGCCAAGCAGGCTTTACAACCGACTTGACCATCGTCCCGCTCTCCCACAAGCATGTCAATGCGCAAGCCTGTTCAAGGGTGTCGTCAGGCAGGCAGATCCCGGCAGGGTCTCAGGAAATAGCCGGTGGTCGAGCGAGGTCGAGCGACAAACAATCCTCACACACCCGACAAATGACACGTTGACTCGGGCATCGTTCTGACACTCGACCCCCAACCCCCCAGCCCCTCTCCCCAGGGGAGAGGGAGCCGGATAAATCATCATGACAGAGACTTACGCGTGATTGACCCGGCCGATGATCTTTGTTCGGATGTCACCGCCGAATGGCAGGAGCCAGTCATCGGCGAAGTTGTTCGTGATCGTATCGGCCACGCCATCGTCGTTCACCGTACCGGGCCGGACGGCGTCGCTGATTAGGAAGAACGATCCGTTCAATCCGCCGGGGAGTAGGCCAGCCAAGTGGTCGATCCGGACTTGGATCGGGCTCGACTACTCCGTCTCCAGCCCTTTTGCAAACGCCTCGGGCGGCAGGTCTTTTCCGGTGATCGCCTTGAACTGAGCGTTGAGCTGATCGACGTAAACGGCCTGCGGCTCGACAATCTTGCAGCCGCGTTCGCGGGCCTCCGTGAAGAGCGGGTGCTCTTTCGGAGGGTCAGAAACGTCAAGCACCAGATGGTTGGCACGAAAGACCGAGGGGTTCACGTTCCCCGCGTGCTGGCCACTTTCCAAGGTCCGATCTGCAATCACAATCACGTCCGCCAAGGTGTCATAGAGCTTGGCAAAGGGGACCAGTCGGCACTCGTTGGCAGTGGCGATCTTCTGGGATTCCTTGTCTTTCTGGCCGCAGATGCTGACCAGCCCCTTCCGCTGGGTGACGCCGTAGACCATCGACTGGGCCATCCCGCCATTGCCGAGGACCAGAATGTTCTGCCGTTCGAGGCCGCGTTTCGCGTCGCCCCCGCCAACGGCATTTTCCAAGGCCCGCAGCCCGCTCCGCCAGAGCGTGTTGTACCCGTGCCAGCCATCATCGCGCCGCAACAGCAAGTCAATGTATTCGCTCTGCGCATCGTGCTTGTCGATATGCTCTGCGAGAGGCAGAAGCCGCTGGCCATTCCCTTCACTGACAAGGATCGCCTTGATCTTCAGAACATCGAGCATCTTCTTGAGCATCTTCACGTCGCCCAACTCGATGGGCAGGCACCGCACATTGGCCCCGATCTGCTTAAAGGCTGCGTTGAGGATCTTGGTCGTGATCGTCTGGGCATCGCCGAATCCCGCAATGGCGATGAAGACGGTCGACTTGTCGATCTCGCGGGCGGCGTAGGTCTCGTTCAGTTCAAAGACGGTCGCCTGCCCCTTGAAGGCTTCCAGCCCCTGTTCCAGCGCTGCATAGGTCCACGGCGATCCATACTTCTGACCCAACAGGGAGAAGGTCAGATCCGCTCGCCCCAGCCCCATTCCGACGATCGGCAGCCGGCGTTTCTGGCTGACCGCCACCAGCAGCGGCCACGCATCATCCAGCGTCGGCGTCGGCCAGGTGAACTTCACGATGTCGGCATGCGCATTGGCCGCCTCGTCGAAGATCGAGTCGATGTCCGACTCTGGCTGGTCCATGCGGGTGAAGCTGATGACCCGTTGGGTTTTTCCAAAGCGGGGGATCTTGGGGGCGGTCTCGAGATCGAGCTCGATGTAAGCGGGGCCCGCGACGATGGCTTGTCGGAGGAGCCCCATCCGCTCCTGCTCCGAGCCATCGAACTGTCCGCCGTCCTGCTTGCGGCGGCACGAGACGATGATCGGTTTATCAAACCCGGTGATCAGATCCTTCACATCGGGCTCTTTGATCAGATGATCCAGCGCCAACTCGACCACATCGGCATACCGACAGGCATTGAGGATGTCGACCTTGGCGAGGGTCCGGGAAGTCGGCGCGACGGTGATGCAGATCATGGGAACACGTGGGGCGTTGAGATGAAGGATCGGCACCGCAGGAGAGAGGTTGATGCCGATGCGCCGATGTTCGCACACCGACCAGCAAATTGCCACTGGTTTCGAGTCCATCCACCGAGATGTGGTGTTCCCTTGAAGTTTGAGAGCCTCCCCAAGGTCGCGGACATTGAAAGTCCGGCGACATCAAGTGATCCTTCAAGCAGCACTCCATGAAACCGTCCCGTGGTCATCCCTGTCCGCAAGGTTAAAACACCGGATAGATGAACGGTGCCAGCCCCGTCGTCGACAGGAACGCCAGAACTCCCAGCAGCAGCAGCACGATCAGAATCGGGATCAGCCACCACTTCCCTTCCTGCCGCAGGAACTCCCAGAACTCAGCAATGATGCCGGGATCCTGCTGTGTGGCCAGACGTTCCATCTCGGAAGGTTCGGGTTTCGGAGATTCCGACGACACTGGTGTGTGATCCATGATCGTATCCGTTCGACACCGAGCTGCTTCGACAAGTGATGCCTGTGTGGTTGTTGTCTGCGTATTAGAGCACTTTTCAAAGTGGTCCCCAAGGAATACCGTTACGCCACCGGACCCCAAGTCTCACAAGTCAGCGTGCCCCAGACACCCCCACCGCCCCGACTCCAAACTGGCACCCCGCCTGGATCGGCGCGGCCCCCTGGAAATCAATCTCCAGCAGTTTTTCGCTCTGCACCGCGCGGCCTTCTTCGTCCGTCAAAGTCGCGATGATCTGGCGTGACTTCACGTCGATCACCTCACCGGTGGATGGCCAGGCGAGTGAGCCGTCGAGGCTAAACGTGATCCATCCCGGTTCGTCCCGGAGCTTGATCCCGGCGACTTGTATCGGCGGTGACACCGTGGCATTGAAGATGTGCAGGTGCTGATTCGTGGCATCGCAAACCCAGACCTCTTTCTCATCCGGCGTCAGGCCGATCCCGTGGCTCGGGCAGCCGTGTCGCTTGACCGAGCCTTGTTGGAAGCCAGCCACCTCGACGCGGTGCAGCCTCTTCCCGGTCTTCAAGTCGCCGATCTCGAAGCCGAGCAGCTTGTTGATGTTCACGAAACAGAGCGTCTGGGATCCGTTGACCGTAAAGGGACGAATCTCCGCCGTGAAGGGACCAATCGTCTTTGTAACGGTGTGCGAGGTTGTGTCGGCGACGCTGAGCAAGGGTGACCCGAGTCCGGCGAGGTAACACGCGGTTCCATCGGGGCCGAAGACCGTGTTGTGGGCCTTGGAGTGGGGCGTGATCTTTTGAATGACATCGCCGGTCGCCCCGTCGACGACATGCCAGTGTTCTTTTTCGAACGAGGGCACATAGAGCAGCTTTCCATCCGGAGCGATCGCCATCCGGTCGCATCCCCCCTCGTAAGTTCGCTCCCATAAGACCTTGTCGGTCCGCAGATCGAGGCACTGCATCGTGCGGATCGTCGTGATGTAGAGCCGACCAGTCTGGGCGCTGGCGGCGATCCCCTTCACATTGTCGGGGACGCCCTGGTCGTTCAGGCCCTTCGTGAGGATCCGGCGAACGAACTTGTGACCACTGTCGATGTCGAAGACGAGCACCCCGTGGCCACCGTACTCCAGATAGTTCCGAATCCCAGGCTCGGCGACGTAAAGCAGCCGACGCGGAGGTTCAGCAGCTCGTCCCTGGAATGCGAGCAAGCCAATGAAACAGAGGCTGCAGAGGAATCGGAGCGAGGCATTCATGCTGGTGGCCTGGGTGGGAACGAGAGTCGCATCGTCAGGTGATTCGGGAGCGGACAGCGATTATCCCAACCGCATCCAGATCGCTTTCAAATACTCCGTTTCCGGACAATTGTTGGCGATGGGGTGGTCTGGTCCTGCTCCGGTTCGATAGAGGATTTGACCGCCGCGCCCCTCGGGAATGGCTCCTACGACGAGCCGCGAGAATTCGTCCGCAGAGAGCAGCCCGCTGCAACTGCATGTGACGAACAGACCACCGGGAGCGACGACCTGCATCGCGAGCCGGTTCAGGTCAAAGTAACGGTGGCGGCCCTCATCGATCTCTTCTTGCGATGAAATCAGCCGGGGCGGGTCGAGGACGACCACGTCGAACTGCTTCCCATTCCGCAGCGCATCGCGAACCCACGGGAAAGCGTCCGCATGGACGAACCGGGTGTTGTGCCGGTTCAACCGGGTGTTGCGGCGGGCCTGTTCCACGGCCCGCTCATCCAGGTCGATGCCGATCACTTCGGTCGCGCCGGCGACCTCCGCCGCGATCGAAAAGCCGCCGCTATAGCAGCAGAGATCGAGGACGCGTTTCCCCTTGCAGAAGGTTGCCAGTCGAGCGCGGTTGTCGCGCTGGTCGCAGAAGAATCCCGTCTTGTGGCCACCGGCGAGGTCAATTTCAAACTTAATGCCATTTTCGGTCACGACCACCTTGGGGCGTGTGCCGGGGCTGGCGAATGGTTGAGCGATGAACCCTTCTTGTTCCGAAGTCCGCGGACCGGGCTGGACCATCCACTGCGTGACGCCGAGTTCTTCGCAGAACATCTTCGCGAGGGCCTCGGCTCGCTGAAACATCCCGAGCGTAAACGCCTCGACGGAGAGTAGATCGCCGTACCGGTCGATCACAATGCCCGGCATGCCATCCCCTTCGGCATGCACGAGCCGGTACGCACTGGTCGTCGCCTCGAGCCCCAGCATCCGCCGCAGGTCGACCGCTTTGCGAACCTGCTCCCGCCACCAATCATGATCGGGAAAGGCAGCCCCCCGCGTGAGAATTCGCACGGTCGCCTCAGCCCGCGGATTCAGCAGCCCATGCGCCCAGACCTTCCCATCGTCGACCCCGATCGCCACTAAATCGCCATGTTTGGCGTTCGTCGGCAACTCCATCAACCGCCGCCGATAGAGCGTCGGAGCCCCCGTCGGTGTCTTGGCCATGACCAGCGGAAGCCCCTCACGAGCCTCGCCCGCCAGCGGACGCTGAGCCACAAACTCGGGCGAGAGCGGCAGCCGAACCTGGTTCCGCGAGGCGGCACCTGGGGGACGATCAAACGGTGGACGCGGACGGGGAGGCACAGACATGTCTCGAACAAGAAGAGCGGGTAGGCCACATATCGTCGGGCAGAGAGCGAGCCGCCGCAAGGGTCACGGCCAGAACCGCGATCCAAAGGGACCATTCACTCCCACAGGGTCTGCTGCTCGGGCGTGAGCTTGGCGTCGGAGCTGCGCCACAGATACCAACTGGCGATCGAGGCATACGGGCGCCAGGGCTGGGCGATTTCTTCGCACTGTTTCGGCGTGGGATGCGATGGGAGTTGGTACTCTCGTTCGATGGCAGCCCGGACGCCCAGATCGCCGGTCGGCAAGACATCGAGCCGACCCAGCGAGAAGATCAGAAACATCTGGGCGGTCCACACACCGATCCCCAGCACCTGGGTCAGCTCCGTGGTGATCTCGGCATCGGTCCGTTCATGAATCGTTGCGAGGTCGACCGCTTTCGTTATGGCCTTTTCGGCCAAGTCGCGGATGTACCGCAACTTCTGCGGCGAAAGACCACAATTGCGAAGGTCTTCATCGGTACAACCCATCACCCATTTTTCCGAGAGCCTCTTCCGGCCCCGCAAGGCCTCGACCCGCCGCTTGATCGAGGCCGCTGCCGCCGTTGAAATCTGTTGTGAGATGATCGACCGGACCAACACGGGAAACGCGTCGGCATCCAACGTGAGTCGAAGCGGTCCATGAGAGTCGATGATCCGGCGGAGCGTCTGGTCCTGCTTGCGAAGGTGGGCCAAAGCGGCGGCGGCCAGTTCCGGGGGGATCTCGCGTATTAGGGAGGAGGGCATAACGCTGGACTCGGTTTGAGAAGCCTCGGATGGAAGAACTGAACAGCTCTACGGCTGGCCCAGAACCTGCAACATGCCGACGCAAAAGTCGGGCAAGTCGTCGGGCTTGCGGCTGCTGACGAAATGCCGGTCGACGACGACGGGCACATCCTCGAAGTGTGCCCCGGCGTTGACGAGGTCATCCTTGATCCCCAGCGAACCGGTGACGTGAACTCCCGCATAGACGCCAGCGGAAATCGGCATCCAGCCCCCATGACAAATCGCTGCCACCAGTTGCCCCCGAGCATGAAACGCCCGGATCAGATCGAGCACCGGACGCTCCCGCCGCAGCTTGTCCGGCATCCACCCGCCCGCACAAAGCACCCCTTGAAAGTCATCGGCCCGCATGTCGCGAATCGCCGCATCCGCGACACACGGATACCCGTTCTTGCCGACATACCGCTTCCCCGCCTCAGCCCCTGCCAGGATCATCGTGATCCCGGCCTCGGCCAGTCGCAGCTTCGGGTACCAAAGTTCCAGATCCTCGTAGTCGTCTCCCACAAAGCAGAGTACGCGCTGTCCGCGAAGAGTGGGCATCGGAAGAACCTATCGTTGGGGATCGAGGTGAGCGATTCGAGCCAAATATAGTCATCCCGCTCATTCGAAGCGAACCGAGGGGTGAAAACCGTGAGTCCGGGTGTGTGCGTCCCAAACGTCGGTGAATTCAGAATCGGACCGGTCTTTGACCCCAACGGGGTCTCGTCTCGTAGCCCAGGGTCGGCTGCGCAGCGGCAGACCCTGGGTCAGTCATCCCGAAC
>JAYSVZ010000566.1:0-4106 GCA_043718305.1 Planctomycetota bacterium
GAAACGGCTGAAATCGATCGAAACCCCAGGGTTTCCCGCCGCGCGGGCAACCCTGGGCGATGGGGCGAGACCCCGTGGGGGTCAATTCACCGACGATTGGGACGCACACACCTGCCCCCTCTGCCCCCAGCCATGTCCTTACTGAAAGTCGCGCCACCAGTGGGGAGAGGGGGCCGAGTGAGACCTTTCTAATGCACACACGGCCGACACTACCTCAGACACTTGCGCACGGTCTCGGAGTTCACCGGCTCGATCGCTCCTCGCTCGGTGAAGATCGCCCGGATCAAACTGGCGGGTGTGACATCGAAGGCGGGATTAAAGACCCGCACGCCATCGGGGGCGGTGGCCTTGCCGAACCCGTGGGTGATCTCGGAGGCAGCCCGCTCTTCAATCGGGATGCCGCTGCCATCCGCCAGGGTCAGGTCGAAGGTGCTGCTCGGGGCGGCCACGTAGAACGGAATCGCGTGGGCCTTCGCGAGTTGAGCCACGGAGTAGGTTCCAATCTTGTTGGCCGTGTCGCCATTGGCGGCAATCCGGTCAGCCCCGACGATGACCGCTTGGACCATCCCGGACTTCATCACCCAACCGGCCATGCTGTCGCAAATTAATGTGGTTGGCACCCCGCGCTGGGCGAGTTCCCAACATGTCAGCCGCGCTCCTTGGAGCAGCGGGCGGGTTTCATCGGCGTAGACCTCGATCTGTTTCCCTTGTTCCCGCGCGGCGTAGATCACCGCCAAGGCGGTCCCGTCTCCGGCTGTGGCCAGCGAACCGGCATTGCAGTGCGTGAGCACGCTCATCCCGTCCTTCAGGAAGGCTGCTCCGACTTGGCCGATGGCAGCGCACATGGCGCGGTCTTCGGTCTCGATGGCGGTCGCCTCGCGGTGCAGCCGGACTAAGCGCTCCTTCCCTGACATCCCGGCCACGGCGGCCCCGACCTTGCGCATCCGATCGAGGGCCCAGAAGAGATTCACGGCGGTCGGTCGACTGCTGGCAAGTCGCTCACAGACCGCCGTCAGAGAAGTTACGAACTCAGAGTCGAAACGGTCAGCGGTCCCTTTCATTCCGACCACGACACCGTACGCGGCAGCAACGCCAAGGGCCGGGGCTCCTCGGACACGCAAGCTACGAATGGCTTCAAAGACAGTTTCGACATCGCGGCAGTCGATATAGACCGTTTCGGAAGGGAGTCGCGTCTGATCGAGCAGTCGCAAATGTCCCGTCGACGGATCACCGGACCAGAGAATTGGAGAGACGGTAGGCATGGGCTTCCTGGCGGGACTCACTCGGGACAATCGGTCGAATTCGAGGCTCCCGCACGGCCTCGATCTCGTTCTTCCAGGTACTTGACGCGCCCCGAACGATGCTCTTCGGAACTCGGTTCGAGGGCCGCATCATCCCGACCAGACGGGGCTTGGTCAAACAGGCGCTGCAGAATCTTCACGCACCATCCGCACCCCGTCCCGGCCCCGCTGCACAAAGACAACTGCGAAGCCCGCCGCGGCTTTTGGACACGGATGTACTGCGTCAGCTTGCGCTTGCTGACGTGGAAGCAGAGACAGACCTCATCATCGAGTTCCATGGTTCGGTTTCGACTCTGGTGGGAGTTCAGGCTTTAGCCTGTCCGGAGCAGCCTCAAGGCTGGACTCCCACCGGGAGCGCTCCCGGGAGAGGGGGCCGTTCCTAATCCGCGATGATCTCGCGCAGCCGTTTCAGCAGCGGCGGGATCGCCTCGCGGGGCTCCTGTTCCTCTTCGTACTCCAGGACCACATACCCCCGGTAGTTCGTGGCCTTCAGCATCCCGACAATGCGGGCGAGATCGGCTTCTTCCTTCTTCCCACCGTTCGGCGAGACCGTGACTTTCACCTGGGCATTCATCGCATAGGGGGCGATCATCTCCAGGGACGCATACGGATCGGCTGTGCGGAAGTTCCCACTGTCGAAGTTGATACCGAAGTACGGTGAGGCGGCGACCCGCTTCACAATGGCCAGCAGTTGCTCGGGCGTTGCCGTGATTCCCCCATGGTTTTCGAGGGCCAGGACGACCCCCTTGGTCGCGGCATACGCGACCGCCTCGTCGATCGCCACGACGCAGCGGTCGAGAGCGGCGGCTTCAGTGTCCCCCTTCGGAACGTTCCCCGCAAAGATCCGGATCACCGGGGCTCCCAAGTCAGCGGAGTAGTCGATCCACTGCCGGGTCAACGCCTTCTCGGCGTCAAGGAGCTCGCCCGCTGGTTTGCAGAAGTCGTTCCCGATTGCTGTTCCCGAGACATCCAGGCCCAGCCGGAAACATTTCTCACGGACCTGCCGGATGTATTCCGGTGTGACCTCCGCCGGGAAGTAGTAACTCGTCAACTCGGTTGCATCGAGGTTCTGCTCCGCGCAGAAGTCGATGAAGTCGAGCAGCGTCATCGAGCCATCTTTCTTCTTGGTCGGCCAGTTCTGCGGCAGATGGCGATGAAAGGAGTACGCGGCCAGCGAAAGCTTCAGATGGGACTTCCCATTCCGCACGATCGGCTCCGCAGCCGAGACCGGCAACAGCCCCGAAGCGACTAGCGCAGCTCCAGTCCACAAGACTTGGCGACGAGATATAGACATGTTCACTCCTGCATGCTTGGGATGTGTATCTTGTCCGTAGAGATTAGCCACTCAACGAGTGAAGTGACATTGCAGGTTAGTCCGCATTGAGCTTGTCATTTTGCAGCGAGAGGATTTCCTTGTCCTTGGCGGTCAGCAAGCGTTCGCACCCGCTCAGAAGAAATCCATACCACGACACCACGGTCAGCAGTACTCCGAACCAGACGACATGGGGGTTGCCCTTCGATTGTCCATAGCCCACGATCGACAAACCGACCGCCGCCAAAACACCAACTGCAACGGGGGAAGTCGTCTTCCGATGCAGTAACAGCAAAGGAGCCGCAACGCGTTCACAGAGGGTCTGGGGCATGGATCATCCGATCGGAGCGTGTCATTCGCCAGACGGCTCGTCCGCTGTTCGCGTAACAAGTCCGCCAAACGCGGTAGGTAGAGCAGATCCTCAGTCTGTCAGGGTCGCTTGGTGTTGTCAAATTCGGTGCGGCCCAGCGCTCTAGCGACGTAGGCCCACCATTCTTGGGGACAGCGTCGAATGTGGTGGGCCTGCGCTCGAAGCGAGCTGGTCTCCACCCTACATTTACCCGGCAGCACCTGACTCAGGGTAGGCTCCCGCTGGTCGCCAGCCGCTGGGCTGTCTCCTGTAACCCCGTTGGGGTAGAGAGTGGTCTCTTGATGGGCCTTCTGGCTGATGGCTGACGGCTGACGGCTGATGGCTGACGGCTTCCCCTTCGGTTGCGGCTGTGCCGCGCCGTCTGAGACAGTCCTCAAAGAGTCGCTCCGTTCCTCACGAACCCGTCCGGCGGTTTTTTACGACTTAAGTCGCTCAAACAACCACGCCCGCGTGAACATCCACCACCGCGCGGCGGTCGCCCGTGAGATGCCGAGCACTTCGGCGGCTGACGCCTCATCCAGGCCCGCAAAGTAGCGTAGCTTCACCAGTGCCGCCTTGTCGGGCATCTCGATTTCCAGGGCTTCCAGTGCCTCATTCACCGACAGGATCTCCGCCGGGTCGAGCGTGGCCGAAGCCAATGGGTCAACGAGTTCCGCTTGTTCCCGGTCACCTCCGCGCTTCAGCCGGTCCCGTCCCCGGGCATGCTCGATTAGAATCCGCCGCATCGCTTCCGCCGCAGCTCCGAAGAAGTGCCGACGGTTCTCCCAATGGTCCGGAGCACTCCGCACCAAACGTAAATACGCCTCATGCACCAGAGCGGTCGGTTGCAACGTATGATCGGGTGACTCCCGGTGCATGCGGGCCGCCGCCAGTTTTCGAAGCTCTTCATAGACCAGCGGCAACAGTTCCGAAGCGGCATGAACTTCCCCTTCGGCCATCCGCTGGAGAACGCGCGACACCGCATCATCGGGGCGAGGGATCACGGGACTCATGAGTCATCCTCCGAGTGGGCGACGAGTTCGGAGAGGGCCATCAGGCGGAATTCGAACCGCTTCCGAAGGGATCCCCTAGACCGCAGTGTAGCAAACAGAGGACGTGGAATTCGCCCGCCCGTTGGCCGCTA
>JAYSVZ010000567.1:0-13155 GCA_043718305.1 Planctomycetota bacterium
GTCATCAGGCCGCACGCTTCTGCCTTGGCCGCCGCGTCGTAGGCCGATTTGACCTGGTTGACGATTTGCGTTTCGCCGAGAACCATGCTGTCGAGACTGCTGGCGACCTCGAAGAGATGGCGGACCGCATCCTGGCCAGACTTCTCGGAGAGTTCGGAAACAAAGTCATCGAGCGGGACCGAATGAAACTCGGACAGGAATTGGGCCATCTGACGACGCTGCGGCCCACCCTGCGACCGATCGCAAGCCGAGTAAATCTCAACACGGTTGCAGGTGGAGATGATGACAAACTCCGTATCCCGAAACCGCTCCCGCAGATCGACATAGGCCCGCTCAATGGCCCCAGGCGATGAAAAGGCGAGCCGTTCGCGAAGTGCCAAACTCGCGGTTTGGTGGTTGCAGAAGACAACTTGGAGGTCCATCAGGTGGCCTCCGCGACAAGGGGGGATGTGGGAAATTCGAAATTCGAAATCCGAAATTCGAAATCCGGACGCTGGCGGCATTCGTATTTCGTATTTCGAGTTTCGAGTTTCGAGTTTCGAATTTCGGATTGAATCTCCTTCTTCTTCCCATGGATCCCCTCGGAAAAGACTTCCAACACCTGCATCGTCACTAACAGAAATCCACAGGCCCACAACGTCCGCCACGCCACGAGCTTCCCAGAACTTTGTCGTTTCAAAATCAGCCACAGAAACAGGCACATCATCCCCAACCACAACACGCCCATCACAATGTACCCGGGGGTCAGCAACGTCGAGGGAGCCTCCGTCGATCGGGTTCGCCAGATCAAAAAGACCCCCGCCAACAACCCCAGCGTCAGCAACGGCGCTGATCCCACGACCGCCCACCAGTTCATGCGTCCCAGCCGTTCAAGACTGAAGAGCTGCAAACTTTCCTGATCAGTCGTCTTCAGCTTGAGGCGTCGATGCTGGACTAGATACATCAAGCTGAGCAGAAAACCGACAGCCACGCCAGCGATTCCGAAGACCAGAAACGTGGCGTGTAGCATCTCGACCGCATACTTGGCATCCCGGGCATGCGAGGTCCGACTGACCGTCGTTGATGACCAGACCAATAACAGAACGAGCGGCAACAGAAAGACCCCCAGCCCCAGCCGCCGGTCCCGAACTTCGATGGCCACATAAACCGCGGCCGCCACCCAGGCCAAGACCAGCAACCAATCATGCATCGAACCAATCAGTGGCGGAAGATCCGAGACTTGGCTCCGATGCACGAGATAGAGCGTCTGAGCCAACAACCCCGCCGCCGAAAACCCAATCGCGACCCACCGGTTGACCCGACTCGCGCGCAGAAACTGCGTCAGCTCCAGCCCCAAGGCCACAAGGTAGCTGGCGAAGAAACAGGTGATCGAGATCCTCTCGGCAAACCCCATGACGCATCCGGAACGAGAACAACCAAGTTACTGGAAAGAAAGTTTACCAAATGCCGCGACCGTCTGCTCGCGCCCCTCGCTGGCGGGGGCTGCCCAGCGGAATCGGCCTCGCCGCACATTCATCATCATCGTGACCCCTCGAATCCTCGCAGCTTCTCGCATAAACTCGACACCACTTCCCCGCCGGGCAACGATGGGCGGAAGCAAGTTGCCATTCAGTCTGACACTC
This sequence comes from Planctomycetota bacterium, assembly GCA_043718305.1. Classification (GTDB taxonomy): domain Bacteria; phylum Planctomycetota; class Planctomycetia; order Planctomycetales; family Planctomycetaceae; genus TH-plancto1. The sequence continues at coordinate 1,623 of JAYSVZ010000567.1, forward strand.
CGAGCCGCACCGCATGAAGATCGAGTTCCGCTGCGAGAGCTGTGACAGTCTGCTGCGGATGGCGGTGCGTTTCGCGGGCGAGGCGGTCGATTGCCCGGCGTGTCACACGTTGCAATGGGTGCCCCGCGAGTCGGTGTCACGGCGTTCGTCGCCCGCCGTCGCGCAGCCGAACTCAACTTCCACTCTCTCCGTCACGAACCCCGAATCGAAGCCCCCGCGCTCAGTTGTCGCTTCAAACGCACCACTGGATCGTTCCTGTCCCGAATGTGCGACACCGGTGTCATCGAAAGCGGAGGCGTGCCAGGCGTGCAGCCAGGCCCTGGAACCGGAACTTGCCTGGAAGCCGACCGTGGCTTCGGTGTCAGCGATCTTTCGTGACACGTGGGCGATCTACGTCGATCAATTATGGCTCTTGGTCGGGGCAGCGATTCTCGAAGGGATCATGATCCTGTTTGGGTATTGCCTGCTCCTGATTCCGTCCTTTCTCGCGGCGGGCGTGTTGATGCCTCTGGGAAGACCAGAGCTGGTTATGCTGGCGATGTGTGGAATCTTTGGGCTGGGGTTAGTGGTTCAGCACAACGTCATCACGGCCAGCTTCTGCCGATTCCATCTGAAGCTCGCCAAGGGAGAACCCGTCTCGCTCGCGGATGCTCTGCATATCGAGTGGCGGCGCGGCGCGGTCAGCTTCCTGCCGACGATGTACGGGTTTCTGCTGATCAGCGGGCTGCTGATCCTGGTCATCCCGGGGGTGATTGTTTACTTGGTGCTGTGGCCCTACTGCTGGGTCTGGGCGGATGGGAAGACTGGAAAGAGCAACGCCAATGCCTTTCCGCTGGCCAAGGAGCTGACCTCTCGCAACATGCCGGTCTCATTCAGTCTGGCTGGTGTGGGGCTGGCGCTCTTCTTTGTGAATGTCCTGGCCTTTCCCTTTTCGCGCTCGCTCAAGGGAGTGCTGCAAGCGGTGGCATATCTGCACATGAGCGGGCAAGCCGTGGGCGGGCGGCGAGGTTCTCGGCACACTCCCTAATTGGACAGCGCCACTTTTGCGTGCAACGCTGGGTACAGACTGGTGTTCCCGCAAATTGAGAAAGAGGCGATCCTCCGTGTGCATTCAGTCACACGGACTCACGGAGGATCGCCAGATGACTTTGACGGAACTGAGGGTGTGGCAGCCCGGCCCTTGCTGCCAGTACCGGAAGGCTGTCTTGCCGGGTCGCTCTTGAACGGTGAGTCGGTTCACAAGATCACTGTCGGAAGCCATGAGCAGGTTCTTGATCTTGACCGAGTACGGCTGCTTGATGGCCGCAAGCAGGTTGTCGATCTCGACGATGGTTCCCGTATCTCATCTATTACCGAATCGCCCGTTTCGACACCGTGGTGGTGCTGGCAGTGGCCCACAAACGCCGCCGACTGGGTTATTGGATGTGCCGCGACAACGAGTAAATCGACGAGAAGTGACGCAGACGTTGCTCTGATCGAATGGGTTGCAGAGCAACAAGGCCTGACGGATCGTGTCGCTGCGAGAAGCTTGAAACGCTATCAGAAGCGGAGAACCCTATCGGTCGGTCCAGACTTGTCCCGGTTTAGCCATGGGGATCACTGTCGCATCCGATTTCCATTCCGTGGTCTTGGCGATCACGGACTCGGCATTCAGTTCGACTCCGCCGATCAGCCCGACCACGGTTCGTCCGACGCGGTTGGTTGCGGCGACGGACTCCACGGAGGTCGGCACCGGATAGGTCGCGGTCTTCCACGATTCGGAGTTCCCCAACGTCTCCGGCTTCCAGTCAATCGACAGGTCGAGCTGATGCCGCCGGATCAAGGTGCAGACCACCAGCAGGTCGAACAGATTCTGCAGCTCCGCAAACGAAGGGTGGGCCTCGGCGAGTTCGGGGATGTGATCCGTGAACTGTTTGGCAAACTTGTCAGTCGCCATGCGGTTCGTGGGAGCCAGCGATCGGTCGCCTTGGGCATTCGTGAATTCGTCCTGGGCCAGCAGTTGCAAGCGCTGCCCGCTCAGCCGGTAAATTGAATGGTCGGCGTTTGTCTCGAGCGGATCGTAAAGCGGGACGAACCACCAGCGGCTGAGCGTGCTGCCGCCCGCCCGAGTCATTGAGAGTTGGCTGGTCACTCCCCGCACAAGCGATGGATCTTTGCCGAGAGCGATCCGCTTCATCCGCAGATCAGCCTCGACCAGAACCAGTGACCAGTGCGAATCGGGGGGGACGCCCGTGACGCGGACCGTCTGCGTCCCCAACTTTTCCGCCATCGTGTCGAACAGCCGACTGACCTGGTTTGGTAGGACCGTCTGGGGCTGGCTCGCGAAGGTATTGAACGCTGCCAGTCCTTCCGCCGTGGGATCGATGGAACAGGTCACGAGGGTCTTCCCCTCGGACACCGTCCGCCAGGCGACAATCAAATCTTCCAGTTGCAGCGTGGGTCGACCGCTCTTGATTCCGCGCATGCGGCCTTGAGCATCCGGAGCGAATCCTTCCGCTGGACCGACGATGGCGATGTCTCGCGTCTCGCGATCAACGACGACGTAATCGATTCGGGTCAGCCCCGCGAGGTACGCCTGTTCCAGCGGCAGCTCTCGACCCGCTTGGGAAGCTTCGGTCAGTGCCTGGTCGAGTTGAAGCAGCGAGACCCGCCGCAGTTCACTCGGCACGGCGAGCGCTTCGGGAAGTTTCTCTTTGAGGTAGGACTGTTGCCTTTTTTTGATCGCTGCGGCGGATTCTTTGGCTGGAGCGATCATCGATACGATGCCGGAAGCATCAATTCGGATGCCACCCTGATTGTTTCCGTTCCCGTTGTTGCCGTTATTGCCTTGGGCCAGACAGACCGCCGGAAGGAGCAGTGTCACCGCGAGAGATAACGCGATCATGCCTCGGCGGCGAGCGGCTGGTTCGGTATGAGCGGACATGGGCGTCTCCTGAAACTCCCGGTTTGTCACTGCGATGAATGCATCGTACCGAGCCTTGTGGAAAAAGTGTTACGGTCGGGGCACACACCCGACGTTTCGGTCTTGAAGGCGACTCGAAGTCCATGCGACACAAGCCTGCCCGATCGCCGAGGGACGCCTCCTTGGCCCAAAGCCCAACGACCGGCTTGATGATACCTCACGAAAAAAGCCCACGGGGTTTTCCCGTGGGCTTTTCGAATCTCAGGAGGAAGTCAGCCCGAGGGCTGAACACTCCATTAGGACTACTTCGCGTCCCACCACCAACGGCCCGCCGGGACGTTGGACTTCGAGGCGGTCGCCTTGTCCGCGAGACCAGCCGATTCACGGGTCAGCGTCTCATCGGTCACCACTGAGGCCACATCGGCCCGCACGCCGCCCGCGACCTGGACGACCACGTCCTTGCCGTTGAAGACGCGGTGGTTGACGACGGTGTCGACCTGCTTCGGCACGTTGTAAGCGGCGACCTTGTAGGCCCCACCGACCGCGAAGGCACCCCGGCTCCAGTCAGTCTTCCCATCGAGGTCTTCCCGCTCGATCAAAGCTGCGACCAAGGCCATATCGAACACCGACTTCAGGTCACCGAACACCGCATCCTTGGCGACGAGTTCGTCGTAATGCTCGGTGAAGTTCTGAGCGAACATCTCGTTGATCGGCTCAGCCTTGCCGGTCACGACGCGCTCGCCGTTCTCTTTAAGAAACTGATTCTCAGAGCGGCACTGGACCGAAGCTCCGGCGATCTCAAAGGCCGTGCGATCCGGGCTATGCAGGACCGCTTCGTACTTCATCGTCAGCCACCAGCGGAGAGCTTCCAGGTTGCTGTTGGCAAACTCCGGGTGCTTCGCGGTCAGTTCGAAGTAGTCGGGGATGTTCGATCCCCCTTCAAGCTTGCCGACACCGATCAGCTTCATCCGGTAGTCCGCTTCGAGGATCACGCGAGCGACGTGCGAATTGGTCGGCACGCCGTAGATCGTGATGTCCTGGCGACCGAGCTTTTGACCGAGCTTGGTGGCCCATGCTTTCGCTCCACCGGCGGCCAGTGGCTTGTCCTGGCTGGCTGCCACGAACTCTTTCACGGCCTTCAGGCCCTCGGCGTTCGGGTCGATCGAGCAACCGAACATCTGCCGCGCCCCCGGTGAGAAGGTCCGCAACAGCGTGACCATGTCGTCGAGTTGCAATGTCGGCTTGCCCGAGGCACTGCCGACCGCCACTCCAGCGGCATCGTACTTCCAGCCTTCAGCGGGACCGGCCACGATGATTTCATGGCTGGCCGGATCGACAAACACAAACTGAATCTGAGAGAGACCAGCCAGCTTCTGCATCGACTCGACCACCGGCTCACCAGCGGCGAGGCGACGGGTCACTTCCGCTTCCAGGCGGGTCAGCGAGACCATCCGCAGGTCTGCCGCCCGGCTCATGTCTTCGTTGATGTCCGCAGTGCGGGCCTTGAGACCCAGAGCTGCCAGCCGACCAGTCTGCTCTTCCTTGGTCAGGCGGTAAAGTACCCCCTTGGGATCGACGCGAACACCGCTTTCGAATTCGCTGATCGTCCCGGTGCCGGGCTCATCGGCATCCCACGGACCGCTTGTTTCGGACTCGATCAGGGCCATCAGTTGGGTGAAGTCGGCTCCCGATCCCCCACCGAGTTCGACTTGCCCCGTGGCAGCGGCCTGTTGGTCTGAGAGCGCGCCCAGCGTCTGGCGGGAAGCGGAGGCTTCGCCGCTGGCAGCCTGTGCCCGGGCGATTCCCCGCAGAGCCCCGTCGCGACCAGCCCCTTCGGGGATCCCTTGAGCAGCGTTCAGGGCCAGCCCGAATTCACCCGCTTCGAGGTGGGCCTTAATCTTGGCGTCGACCGCATCATCGGCCCGCAACTCGGCTCCGCACCACACCGCCGAAGCGGACAGCACGCCACAAGTCAGGACTCGGCCCACCGACCGAAACGAGCGTTGAACCAGCATTATTGCGACTCCAGAAGCGAACGGGGGCGGACCACTGAGGGAACAGCGAACCGAATGCGGCGACCGAAGGGTCAGACCCTCTCCGCCCCGCGCATGGCGACATGTCTCTTAGAATCGTCGCTCGGAGCCGTCCCGTCAAGAAATTTCTGAAGAAACCGTGGGATGGTGGTCGGCTGGCGAGGGCCGGTCGAAAGATGTGGCACAGCCGATACAATGCATCCTGCAACCGTGGGATCGGCTTCCAGCCTGTCATTTCTGATGCCAGCTCCGCGCAATGTGGATGCGAGGAACTCCCTCGTAGCCACGTTTCGCCAGAACGTGACTACGGTTCAATTCTGTTCGCGTGAGGATAATGACAGGCTGGAAGCCTATCCCACGGGGCCATCACAGCCTCCACCCCCTTGAACCCCGCGCATGCCCGAACTTCCCGAAGTCGAAACCATGGTTCGCGGAATCCGCTGGGCCTTGGAAGGGGGCCAACTGGTTTCACTGGAGGCGTGCCGCTGTGCCTGTCGCCCGCTGACGATCCGGCCGACCTTGAAATCAATGGCCCGGCAGGTCACCGGCTGTACGGTAAGCCGTGTGGCGCGGCGGGCGAAACGGATTGTGATGGAGTTCGAAACCGGCTGGGCGATCGTGATTGAACCGCGAATGACCGGTCTGATGCTCGTGTCCGAGCCGCCGAACGAGACGCACTTGCGATTGGTCTGGACCGTTCAGCATGATGGAGAGATGCGGCAGGTCTGGTTTTGGGACCAGCGCGGACTGGGAACGGTCTCGCTCTTTTCCCCGGAAGAGGTCACCCGTCTGTTCAGCCGGGAGACCCTCGGCCCGGACGCCCTGGAGATCACCCTCGACGAATGGCGGACCCTGTGCCAGGCGACCCGCCGCGAGATTAAGGTGGCCCTGCTGGATCAGATTCGCGTCGCCGGGATCGGGAACCTCTACGCCAGCGAAATCCTGCATCAAAGCCGGATTCACCCCGAGACTCCAGCCCACGAACTCAGCACCGCACAGCGTAAACGGATGGCCGCCGCGACGACGGCCATCCTCGAAGAGGCGATCCGCTACGAAGGCTCGACCCTCGGCGATGGCACCTACCGCAACACGCTCAACAAGGACGGCGGCTACCAGAATTCGCACCGCGTCTACGCCCGCGAGGACGAAGCATGTCTGACCTGCCACAAGGGAACCGTCGTCCGCATCGTCCAGACCCAGCGGTCGACGTTCTTCTGCCCCCGCTGCCAAAAACGCAGTCCGGCTGCGACTTAACGTGGTTTCATCTCGGGTCTCTAAACTTCCGGCTCCCCTCTCCCCCCGGGAGAGGGGCTGGAGGTGAGGGCGAGTATCAAGATGACTCCCGAATCCTCGCAGGATTTGAGCGTGTACATCACCCGCTAGTAACCCCCAGCGGAATGAACGCATCATCCGACGCGATCGTCACCACGATTTCCTCTTCCGCCCCGAAGGGGCAGCCACAAACCAGCCTGGGGCAAAGCGACCAGCGGGAGCGCCGCCCCAGGTCTCGGAGTCCCCCACGCCCCCAGCCCTGAAAGGGCGAAACAGAGTTGGGCGTCGCTTTGTGCCGCCCTTTCAGGGCTTGCCGAACATGGCGGAATCGATACCCAGGGCGTGGCCGGCGTTGCCCTGGGCTGGTTTGTTTTTGCCCCTTCAGGGCGGAAGCACGGAATTTTCATAGCCCGTGGTGCGTGGTGCGACTCGGACTCTGGCTCTGGTGATGTGGGACTTCAGCGATGGCGGACTAGTGCGTACGATACAGACATGCTTCCCCTGCACACCCAACACTCGCGAGAGTTCGAAACCAACCGGTTTGTCTACCCAGTCCTCTCCCGTCGCAGCCGGGGGTTGTCGATCGGGGTGAATCTCAACCCGGACAAGGTCTGCAACTTCGACTGCATCTATTGCCAGGTCGACCGCCGCAGCGAGGCTGAAACGCGGTTTGTCGGACTGGATCAGCTCTTGGGAGAACTTGAGGGGATGCTTCGCTGGGCCTCATCCGGCGAGATTTACGAACACCCCCAGTTCCAGTCAGTTCCGCCCGATTTGCGGCGGGTGAACGACATCGCCTTTAGTGGGGATGGAGAACCGACGACTTATCGCAATTTCGATGAGATCATCGAGCGGGCCGCCGAGGTCAAACGAAGCCTGGGCCTCGACAGCGTCAAGCTGGTGCTGATTACGAATGCCACGATGTTTCACCGCCCGGTCGTCGAACGCGGGCTCGCGATCCTTGATGCGAACCAGGGGGAAATCTGGGCCAAACTCGATGCGGGGACGGCGGAGTATTTTCAACAGATCGACCGGACAGCGATTCCCTTTCAGCGCGTGCTCGACAATCTGCTGCGAGCGGCCCAAGTGCGGCCCTTGGTCATCCAAAGCCTCTTCATGCAGGTCAATGGAGTCGGCCCGACGACCGCTGAAATCACGGCCTACGTCGGGCGACTGCGATCGATCATCGAAGCGGGTGGCCAGCTCACTCGCGTGCAGGTCTACTCCGTCGCCCGGCAACCGGCGGAGAGCTTCGTCTCAGCCTTATCGTCCGAGGAACTACAGTCGATCGCCTCACGCGTGCGGTCCGAAGCCGAGATCGAGTCTGATGTTTACTGAGCCAGCACTCATTGGCAAAGGGAGGTCGTAGAATGAAATCCTGCCCTCTGCGCCGGTAGAATTGATCGACTCAACGTGCCGAACAGTGAACTTCCATGCCGCTCCCGATTTCTTCGGTGGCTTGTGAATTCGGCTCAGTCATTTTCAAGCGAGCAAGGCATCTCCCGGCTGTGCCTTGTCATCCAAGATCACGGAATCAAGACAACTTGTAGATAAACCATTTGGTGCTAGACTGACTGAACAATTCATTCGTGTGTTCAACCACCCGATCTAGCTCCAGCCCCACTCCTCGAATGACTTCTGGATCGATGTCGCCAGGCTGGTAAATGAACAACCGCATCCGTGGAGATGCCGTGCGAACGATGCCTTTGATCGCGGCAACTTGCTCTTCAGTCGTCAAATGACAGAATACTGCCACTGCTACGACCAGATCAAATTTCGACTTGAAGTGATCAAGTTCGAAGGATGGTGAGTGTAGCAATCGGGGCCGTTTGTCTGACAATCCATGAAGGGGCACTTCATAGCTGGCAGCGACTTCTAGGCTTGGATAGTGGGAATCCACTCCGTAATAGCGACCGGGATTCAAGTATTGGACCAACCAGATCCCCACTCGAAGCGACCCGCAGCCGAGATCCAGCACACTGTCGTCCGGCTGCAGTCCCTCTCTGATCAGCGAGTTGAAGTGATCTCGCCCGCGGCACCACGGTCCGCCATAACCACGGTGGTGTTCTTCGTTTTCGTACTCATTGCAGAGGTAAACTTTGGGCGTGACACGCTGCAGTCGGATGCGAAACAACTTCGCAACGAGATCGTTAATGACAGTCAGCGGATGCCACCAGCGTCTTTGCCTCAGAACCGTGTGTCGCACCGTGTTCGCCGACCAACTTGACACTTCTGTAGGGATGTTCGCGACATAACTTTCCACGTGGATTATGGAAGGAAATTCTTGTTGTGAAGACGCACCAGAAGCCACCGCTTCATCATCAGGGCTTGACATCGTCTGGCTCTACTCTCGCATTGGGCAACAAGCGTGAAGGGCAACACAGACCTCCTGTCCACTGCTCCAGTCGAGCGGAGTCTAGAACCCCAACGAGTCTACACGCAAGTCCGTCTGGTACATCGCGAAAAGGATTTATCTGTTGTGAATTTTCGAGCTTGGAGCCCTTCGACCAGCACAATGCATCTAAAGCAATCACCATATGGCATTGCACTGACATGCCTCCTCGCGACTTGTCATGTTGGCTGAGCCAAACGGTGCCGGGGAGTCTGGCGAATCTAATCCTGTGGCTCCTCCGCATCCTCGGACGACTTCTTGCGGCTCTTCGGCTTCACACTCCGGCGGAAGACAGCGACCACGTCTTCGATCGGGACCACAAAGAGGACGTTGCCCGCCTCCAGGTCGACGGGAATCGCGTTCTTGGGGTGGAACAGCACTTTGTCGTACTTGCGGACCGGGAAGTCGTCCTTGTTCTCGACTTCCAAGCTGATCTCGACGACGCGCCCGGTGATTGTGGGGATCTCGGAGTTGTCCGGCAACACGATCCCGCCCTTGGTTTTCAGCCGCCCCTCGTCCTTACGGATCAAGATGCGAGGCCCCAATGGTTCCACGGAATCACTCACGGAAAGCTCCTCGGTTGTCATTGACGGTTGCAGCCCGATTATACGCAGTCGGAATTCGGAAGGTAGAGCCGTGCAGCCCGCGAAGTTTGCTCCAGATCGACAAACCTTTCCTATCCGCAATTCGCCCGTGTATGATCACGGCATCGACTTTCGTCAAGTTCCTTCATTCTTCTGTTGTGAGGTTCCCATGTGTTTCTTCCAGGATGTTGTCCGCTGGCGGTTGCTGACGGTGGTCGGTTGTCTCACGCTGACGATCGCTTCGGGATGCGACGCGATCAAATCGGTCTCCGACAAGCCCGCCGAAAAAGCCCCCGCTCCGATCTCTCCCGAGCCGGCACCCGTAGCGCCAGCTCCGATACCAGTCGCACCCGCTCCCATTGCCAAGTCCCCACAGCAGGTCATCGGCGAGTTTCTGGCGATGAAGCCCATGGAGCGGCGCGACGAACACTTGAAGGCACTGTCGGAACTGACCGAAGGGCTTGAGGCCGTCAAGGTACTCGACCTGGCCCGCAGTGCCGTCAGTGATGAGGGGCTGAGCTACCTGCCGAAGTTTCCGGCGGTCGAGGAACTCGACCTGTCCGAAACCCGGGTATCAAATGGCGGGATGGTCTCCGTGGGACTGGTCCCCACGCTGAAGAGGATCGTGCTGAAGTCGATCCAACAGATCGACAACACGGGGATCAAGTCGCTGGAGAAGCTGGAGCATCTCGAAGATCTGACGATGTCCACGTTGCCGATTTCGGATGGCGTGATGAACTCGGTCAAGGAGATGAAGGGGCTCCGACGGCTCGATATCTCCGGCAATAGCACCTTGCTGGGCCAGGAGTTTTCCGACCTCACCGCCAAGGGACACTTCCAGTCGCTTCGCGAACTGATCGTCAGCCAGACCCAATTCGGGTTCTATGGCCTGAAGCAAATGAACAACCTGAAGGAATTGGAAATCTTCCGCGCTTCACGCTGCGAGATTGTCGACGGAGCAGTCACGGGATTGGGCGGTTGCGAGGCGCTGAAGATTCTGGATGTGGCGAACAACAAGCTGACCGACGATGGGATCAAGGGGATTAACCGGATGAAGAATCTGGAGGAGATCGATCTCAGCGGGAATCAGCTCACCAATAAAGTTCTCGTCCAGTTCAAACTGATGAAGCAGCTCAAGAAGTTAAACCTCAACTCCACCGCAGTGACCGCCGCTGAGGCGATGGAGTTGAAGGAGAAGACGCTGAAGGAGACCGAGATTCAGGCGGGCGATGCCAAGTTCTGAACCGTTCTTCCCGAAAGATCGATTCCGAAACCGTTCTCAAGAACGCTCCTCCCATGCTCCACGCACCCTGACACCTTTTATCTGCTCTTCCTGAACGTCTCCCGGTTCATGGAGTTGCCGCAAGTTGTCGCCTTGGTCGCCGAGCAGAATCAAGTCACCCTGCGATTCACCCAACCCGTGAACAAGAACGACTGGGAGTTCGCCACAGCCGTCGAGACCCTCCTTGGGAAACGCCCAAACGCCGGGTTGACGCTTTTGAACAACTCCGAGGAAGAATAGAAACGCAGATCTCATGTCATCGCTGCGGCATCGAGTTCTCGGCTCACTGCATCGTCCACGTCTGGGCGAGTGGCTCATGATCGGTGCTGTGGCTGTTGTGCTGACCGCTCTGTTGATTCCCCCGGTCCAATGGGCGGCCAGCGGGGAGATTGTGGTTCCCGTCCGAGTCATTGTGTTTGACGCGGTCCGAGGAGTGCCTCTTCCCGATGCGCAGGTCTTAATCGTCCGCTCGGCACCTCCCGAAGTGGAGGGTTTCATGGCTGACCTTCGCGAGCGAGAGCCGTTCCAGATCAGCGAATACCCCGAGTCACATCGTTCCCTCACCGATCGGAACGGGATTGCCAAGATCCACTATTCATTTCGAACGGGGTCGGGAAACCAGCATCCGATCCCCAGTGCTCATTTGCAATTCTACTGGGTCGTGGTGCAGGCCCCCGGTTACAGAGGTGTTGTCATTCCCTTGCGACATGAGTCAATGCCGAATTCGACACTGAGGAAGCAAGGGGAACTGATCGTGTCTGTCGGAATGCAACCCGGAGTTGTGTGCATCTCAAACGTCGGTGAATTCAGATCGTACCGGTCTTTGACCCCGACGGGGTCTCGTCTCGTAGCCCAGAGTCGGCTGCGCAGCGGCAGACCCTGGGTCAGTCATCCCGAAATCGCATCAACCCCAACGGGGTTGCGGCAGTCATCGGACGCAACCCTGTGGGGGTTGAAACGGCTGACATCAATGGAAATCCCAGGGTTTCCCGCTGTGCGGGCAACCCTGGGCTATGGGGCGAGACCCCGTGGGGGTCAATTCACCGACGTTTGGGATGAACACACAAC
>JAYSVZ010000568.1:0-4098 GCA_043718305.1 Planctomycetota bacterium
ATTGCTCATGATGACGTTGGCATGCGTCTGGAACTCCGGGATGACGAAGAGCGCCACGCCCAAGTACGCTGTGACGGCGACCGCGACCCCGGTGATCAGCTTCCAGTGCTTCCGGAACGCTCGCTTGGCGGGTGACTTTTCGACCGGGATGAGTTGTATCGGTTGTGGGGGCACTGGAGCTGGCCGGTCTGTCGCAGTCAGCAGCTGTTCCGCACTCTGAGGTTCCATCTTCGTAATCGAAGTCTCAATCTGCGTTCGCAACTCCGTCGCCGACTGGTATCGCAGGTCCGGGTTCTGCTCCAAGGCCCGCTGGACGATCTGGTCGAGACGAACATCGGCTGCGGAATGGCGAGACGGGGGTTGCCAGCTGGGGCCGGGGAGTTCGCCGGTGAGCATCTCGTAGAGGACCACGCCGAGTGAGTAGATGTCGGCTCGATGGTCGACGCTGGCGGGTCGGTCGCGTTGCTCGGGGGCCATGTATCGCGGGGTGCCGAGGACGGACTCTTGGGTGAGGTCAACCGGCTCGCCTTGCCCTTTGCGTGAGGGGTGGGATTTCCGTCGCTCGGCGTCCTCTGGTGACTCGTCGACGCTGCCTGCCGGAGTGGGACGGGCAGGATTGCCCACCCTACTTTCTGGCTCCCCGCTCCTCTTGGGAGAGGGGCTGGGGGCGTCAGCCGCCCGCATCATCCGCGCGATGCCGAAGTCGGCGATCTTGATCCGCCCCTCCTTATCGAGCAGCAGGTTCTCCGGCTTGATGTCGCGGTGGACGATGCCGCGTTCGTGGGCGAATTGCAACGCCTCGCAGATCGGCGGCACGATGGCCAGGGCCTGCTCCGGGGACAGCCGCCCCGCGACCATCGCCTGCCGCAGACTGACCCCGTCCACGTATTCCATCAGCAGGAAGTAGAACTCCCCCGCCTGCCCGAAGTCGTGGACCGTCACGATGTGCGGGTGATTGACCTCAGCCAGGAACTGGGCCTCGCGCGAGAACCGTTCGGCGAAGTCGGCCTTGCTCGCGTGCTGCGGAGCCAGAATCTTGAGCGCCACCCACCGCCCGAGGGACTTCTGCCGCGCCTTATAAACCGCCCCCATCCCGCCGTGGCCGATCAGCTCAATGATCTCCAACTGAGGAAACGCCGGGGCCAGTTCGGCCACTGTTGGTGGCACCCACGGCATCGCGGGCAGTGAATCCGCAGCTGTCCCGAGAGCGACCGCTCGCAGCAGACAAGCCGGGCACGATCCGCCCGCGAGAGCAGGATTCACAGGAGCCCCACAGCGGGGGCAGTTCGGCGATGGAGCGGCAGTGGCCATGATGGAATCGTACCTCAATGAGTGTCGCCGCTCGCATGCAGTCGGTCGCAAGAGCGGCACGGCGTCAGCCTGCCGAGTTCATCGCACTGCGAGACAATCGCGAGCGGCTCGCGGGGCCTCTCTGACTACTTGAGGTTTCCCGAATTGGCGGTTACACGCTTATTGGAGAGATTACTGAGTTAAGGCGAGCGGTCAGACGTGTCTGACCCGTGGGATAGGCTTCCAGCCTGTCTTTTGACTGGCGTTGACAGGCTGGAAGCCTATCCCACGGTCCGTTTTCACTGACCACTCGTCTTACGATGCGATGCTGGTCGCATCGGTTAGCCCGCTTTGGGGCCTACCGGTGTGCCAACGATACGAGAGGTTCGCCCAGTGAAAACGCGATACAAAAACCTCCTATGGCCCAGCCACCCTGGTAGATTCCAAAGCGTATCAACCGGGGCGAGCCCGCTTTGGCTGGCTGGACTTGTCAGGCGATGCGCTGAGCGATCCCCTGGCCAGCGGTTGGCGGGGGCAAGGGCTGGCCATCACTGTGGAGCGTGTCGATCCATTCCTCGACGATCTGGCAGAGCTGGGCATAGACCTCAGCTTCGTCATCTCCGTGGCAGCACGGACCGATGATCCCCGGGCATTGGCCCACAAAGCACTGATCCTCCTCGGACCATTCCACCAGCTTGATGTATCGGGCACTGTCGTTCATGACTGCGACTCCTCAATCACTCGCTGGACTTCTCGTTCTTGATAGGGCAGGCAATCGTCGCCCCACTGTCCGGACAATGTCACCCGCACACCACTGGGGTGCCTGAAATTCCGATGGCTTCCTTTGCCGCCTCGATCCTGAAACCCAGCTCGCTCCAGATCGCGGATGAGTTCTCGGAGTTTTCTTGGCATGCGGTCACTGGCCTCGGAAATCCCTAGGTTTTTCAGTCACATCGGCTTCCCACATTCTGACTGGTACGATCCCTGAAGGATAGGGGCGGACTCGGAATGAGGCCAGATGGATGTCGCGGACTGGCCCGGCCGAGTAGCCACCCGCCCTTGCCGGGGAAGGGATTCGGCCTTTTGCCCTCGGTCCCCAGCAGAGCTTTGGAACGAGAGGCAAAAACCTCTACCTGTCGATGCTCGTCCGCGTCGGTGCCAAGGCCGAGTCACTCGGCGACAGCAGCGGACGGTTCCAGGGGTTGATTGGGTAGACCCCTTCGCGGGTCTGATGAATTGAATCAGAGGCCCAGACACTGCTTTAAGCGTCTGGATTGCGAAGCGACAAATGGATGAACAGAGGGGCGTTAATCAGGAGATGAATGTGCATCTCATCCCTCCTATGTCTGGGTCACGTTGCATTCGCGTAGCGGAATTCGTAAGAATTTCGCCGGGAGCCTCTGAAGTTTACCAGGCCCATCGTGAATCCGTTCTCACAAAGATCATCGTCGATGAACCTCACTCAATTGCTTCTGTGGCTGTTCTTGGGATCGCTGGGAGCGATCCCTGCCAGCGCGGCTGCCGCTCCCCGCCGTCCCAATGTACTCTTCATCGCCATTGATGACCAGAACGACTGGATCGGCTGCCTCGGCGGTCATCCGTTGGTGAAGACGCCGCACATTGATGCCCTCGCGGCGCGGGGGACGTTGTTCACGAATGCCCATTGCCAGGCTCCGCTATGCAACCCCTCGCGGACGAGTTTGATGCTGGGGCTGCGGCCTTCGACGACGGGGATTCATGGGTTGTCGCCGTGGTTTCGAGATGTTCCGGAATGGCAGGGGCGCGTGGCCTTGCCGCAGTATTTTGCCGAGCATGGGTATCGCACGCTGAGTACCGGGAAGCTGTATCACTCGGCCCGGCGCGACCCGCCGAATACCAAACGACCGCCGGAGTTTCAGGTGTGGGGACCAGCGGGTGGGTTCGGGACGAAGCCGCCGATGCGACTTGCACCGGCCACGCCGCAGGGGAACCCGCTCGTTGATTGGGGCGTGTGGCCGCTCGACAACGATGACTCGGCGAAGGGGGACACGCTCATTACTGATTGGGCGGTCGAGCGGTTGAATGAGGCGGGGACGGGTAGGAATGCCCGTCCTCCATCAGACTCGCAGCCGTTTTTTCTGGGTGTGGGGTACTTCCTCCCGCATGTGCCGTGTTATGCGACGCAAAAATGGTTCGACCTCTACCCGGACGACGACAGCGTTCTCCCGCTGATCACGCCGAACGACCGGGCCGATACGCCGCGATCGAGTTGGTATCTGCACTGGCAGCTTCCCGAGGTGCGGCTCAAGTGGCTCCAAGAGCAGAACCAGTGGCGGAACCTCACGCGGTCGTACCTGGCCTGCACCAGCTTCGTCGACAGCCAGATCGGGCGGTTGCACCAGACGCTCGACGAGACCGGGCAGCGCGACAACACGATCATCGTCCTGTGGAGCGATCATGGCTGGCACCTCGGCGAGAAGGAGATCACCGGCAAGAACACGCTGTGGGACCGCTCGACCCGTGTGCCGCTGATCTTTGCCGGACCGGGAGTGACTGCGGGACAGCAATGTTTGCGACCAGCAGAGTTATTGGATATCTACCCAACTCTAGTTGACCTGTGCGGGTTGCCGCCTCAGTCAGATATAGAGGGTGTCTCGCTCGTCCCGCAACTGAAAGACGCCAACGCCCCGCGCGACCGCCCCGCGATCACCAGCCACAATCAGGGCAACTTCGGCATCCGCACCGAACAGTGGCGGTACATCCGCTACGCCGACGGGGCCGAGGAGCTGTATGACATGGTGTCCGACCCGCACGAGTGGACGAACCTCG
>JAYSVZ010000569.1:0-4081 GCA_043718305.1 Planctomycetota bacterium
CCAGAACGGGTCCGCCAAATCGTCCAGCACTGTTCCGGCTTCGTCTACTGCATTGCGGTGGCTGGAACGACCGGCGTCCGTGAAACGCTGGCCGCTCCCCTCGTCGAGCAACTGACGTGGCTCAAAAAAGAGACGAACCTTCCGCTGGCGGTCGGGTTCGGTCTCAGCAAACCAGAGCAACTCGGCCCGATCAAGGGGCTCGCCGACGGAGCGATCGTCGGGTCAGCCATCGTGCGATACCTGGAAGCACTGTCTCAACCCGGAGCCAACGTCGCGGATGTGCTGCGTAAGGCCGGTGAGTACGCCGGAACGATGGTGGCCGCAGCTCATGGATGATGCGAAGCACGAAATCCGAAATCCGAAACTCGAAACAAGAGTGAGTTGACGATCAACGTTAAGTTTCGTGTTTCGGATTTCGTGCTTCGAACTTCATGCTTCGAGTTTCTTCTTTGTGACCCACCATGCCTTACCCAATCAAACCCGCTGAGCCGCTCGACCCGTCGATCACCTCGATCCAGCCCGGGGGCGGCGATGTGATGGAGGTCGAACTGACGTGGGGCCGCTGGCGACGGTGGTATCTCAAGACCTTCCGCAAGGGATACGTCGCCGCCATGGCCCGCCTGCGGCAAGGGACCGAGAACAAGGCCCCGCACGAAGTCCTCGACCCGCGCGATGTGAAGTATTACCGCAACTTGGGCGGGTACTCGTGGGCTCCCAAGGATGACCCATTCGCGTGGCGCGACAAGATTCCATTCGCCCGTCCGGGGCTGGCCGAGCTGTTCGTGTACTCGTTCCTGACGTTCGGATGGGCTGGGATCGGAGCCTGGGTGCTCCGGCGGTTTGATCTCCCGCTGTGGGCGGCAATCCCGGTCTGGCTGTTGGTGGCGACCTTGACGGTGATCGGCATCCTGATCGTCTGGTTCTTCCGCAATCCACCGCGTCGCATTCCGGAAGGGGACCACTTGGTCGTCTCCCCCGCAGATGGGAAGCTGGTCGCCATCGACCGCGTCGAGTACGACGAGTACATCGGCGGACCGGCGGTGAAGATCGGGATCTTTCTGTCGATCTTCAACGTCCACACCAACCGCACCCCGATCGCCGGCCGGATCGTAAAGATCGCCTACTTCAAGGGGCAGTACCTCAACGCCCTCAACCCCGAATCGGCCAAGGTCAACGAGAAACTCGAACTGAGTCTCCAGGGAACCAAGGCCCCCTTCCGCCCCATGATCGTCCGCCAAATCGCCGGGGCCATCGCCCGCCGAATCGTCTGCTGGGTCCGCCCGGATGAGGAACTGCTCAGCGGAGAACTGTTCGGGATGATCAAGTTCGGATCGCGGACGGAATTGGTCCTGCCGGATGAACCGGGCTTGGAGATCGTGGCGAAGCTGGGGGACGCCGTTCGGGGTGGGACGACGATCATGGCGCGGTACGCGGAGTATTCATCACGTGGTCAGATTGAACCGTAGCTGCGTACGCCAGAACGTGGGCGTGTGGCGTGATTCGGCCACATTCTGGCGAAACGTGGCTACCAAAGCATGCCTCACTTCCACCCGCGCGGAGAATGACTTTCCTGTCGATCACCTGTACGCGGCAAATGTTTTAGTCGTGACGTAATGCGATGCGATAACCGGCATGAGCGGTAGACTTTGCGATATCCCCACTTGGTCAGCTGGATAACACCGAGTCTGGGAATTTGTGAAAAAAGGTCTATAAATTCGCCAAAAACTTGGTCTAATGGGGATGTGAGGCAACTTCGGTTCCTCACAGAGGGCATCGACAGCATTCTCACCCAAGTCGTGATCCACTCTGTGGTTATCGACGGTGTCCTCTCCTCTGACTCATCTGATGGGCTTGCTGCACGAAGCTCGAGCCAACCCGACCTTAGAACTTCTGTCAATCGCAACATGTTGACCCGCAAGGACCTTCACCAAGGTTGCGGTCGCGTTGTGCGCTCCGATCGAAGTTCCGCTTGATCCCGCGCAGGAGGTCGCCCGGGAGATAGTGCATGAGAACGAAACCCATGTCGACAACGGCCACAGCACCACAGATGGTGATCCCCCCCCAGAAGTTTACCCGGCTGCTCCCGAACAGCCCGTTGCCGCGTTATACGCACGTTCCAGGGTCCGGGACGCCACATCCGTACCGCGATCCACGGGGCCATAGCTACAACCAGCGTCCGATGAATCCGAAGCTGTTGATTCCGGAGCGATGGGCCGAGAACCGGTCGTATCTGATCGGTCTGGATCACTTCAATCTCGGCTTCTATTGGGAAGCTCACGATGAGTGGGACCGTCTCTGGCGGAGTACCGGCGCGGAGTCGCTCGTCGGTCGGTTCCTCAAGGGGCTCGTCAAGATGGCCGCCGCCGGGATCAAGGTCCGCGAAGAGAGCATCCACGGCGTCCGCCGCCACGCCGCCTCCGCAGGCGAGGTCTTCGCCGATGTCGCCGCCGAGTCCGACATCGACCGGTATTGCGGCCTCGACTTCGTGCTGTTGCAGTTCGCTGCCGATCGCGCGGCGCAGCTGCGTTACCCGACGGAACTGGAACTGGGCCGCCCGCTGCGGGTCTTTCCGTTCCTGTTGATCCCCGAGCCGCTGCCGTTGATGTAAGCTCACTTGAACAATGAGTCCGGCTTCGGCAGACTCCCCCAAGACGTGTTCAACGCACTGACCGATCGGCTCCATCGCCGATCGGTCTTTTTCATGGACCGAGCACCCTGGGAGCCGACACATGTTTCAAGGTGGCAGTGGCGGTTTCGATCCGTCGATGATGATTGTGACTGTGTTCGGTTTCTTTCTGGGGCTGGTTCTGATCAGCCTGCTCGCGGCGATCTGTTTACGCCTGGCTGCGAAGCTCCTGCAGATGCCGGAAATCCCGTTTGGATTGGCCTACAAGGTCGTCTTCATTTCATGGTTGATGATGGTCGGGGCCGACCTGGTGATGACTGTCACCCCGGCCTCGCTGGTCCAGCTCTCCGTGATCTCGAATATGAATATGAATATGAATCAGTATGGGCAAAACGGTTCTCAGGCAATTCTGCTCTCGCAGGTCATGGGGCAGCCGTTGATCCTGGGGCTGAGCAAACTCTTCCAGTTTTATGTCACGGCGCTCTTGATCGCCCGACTGATCCCCGATCACGAAGAGCGCCGCATGGAGTTCAAGGATGCACTGGTGCTGACGATGACGTATCTGGGAATCACGGCCATCAGCATTGCCATTATGGTGAGTTCCTTGGTCTTCTTTTTTGTAACGGTCGTCCGGTGGTTCGTGTGACTCCCTGCGACGAAGACCCGGCTCAGTCATCCTCCATGCCTCTTCCGCTGATCTACCTCGATCACAACGCCACCACGCCGCTGGATCCCGCTGCCGAGGCGGTGATGGTCGCGACCGGGCGCGAGGCTTTTGCCAACCCAGGCAGCCGCCACGCAGCTGGGCGGGTGGCGCGCAATGCGCTCGAGGCCGCCCGCGAGCTGGTGGCCGGGTTGCTCGGGGCCATCCCGTCGGAGGTCGTTTTCACGAGCGGTGGGACCGAGTCGAACGCGCTGGCCCTTTCCGGGCTGACTGCGGGACGGACGGGGCTCTTGGTCGCTCCGCCAGGGGAGCATCCCTCCATTGAAGAGGGGCTGCGGCGACTCGAAAGAACGGGTTGGCAACGACGAACCTGGGGTGTCGATTCCGAGGGGCGGATCGACACCAGCAGTCTGACCCACGAAGAGTGGGCCGCCACCGGTTTATGCTCCCTCCTGTTGGCCCACAATGAAACAGGCGTGATTCAAGAGGTCACCGGCCTCGCCGCCGAATGTCGAGAACGGGCGATCCCTTTGCACTTGGATGGGGTGCAAGCTGTGGGGAAGATTCCGGTGAATTTTCACGCCTTGGGGGTGACCACGCTGTCGATTGGGGCCCACAAGTTCCATGGCCCGCGCGGCATTGGGGCCTTGCTGGTCCGCGAGGGGACGAACCTCACCCCACTCCTTATTGGCGGGCACCAGGAACGTGAACGCCGTGCGGGGACTGAACCCGTCGCCCTCGCAGCGGGACTCGCCGAGGCGCTCCGCATCGCAGTCAACAACCTTTCCGAA
>JAYSVZ010000570.1:0-4075 GCA_043718305.1 Planctomycetota bacterium
CTAATCGACATAGCAAAACTCATTGCTGTTCAATAACGCTCGACAAAGTTCGGCCAACGGTTGTGTCGCGAGAAACTCCTCGGACAAGGTTCGTTCCTCGGCGGTGGGTTCCCTTTGAAGAGCATGGCGGAACACAGCCTCAATGCGGCGTGCTTTCGTGACCTCGCCGTGAGCCAGATCGGTCTCGACGCGATCGGCCAGGGCCTGGCACATGCGGATCGCCTCCGGGCCATTCAGGAGCATGAGTGCCTGGGGAGCGACCACTGTCGTGTCGCGGCGAGCACATGAAACCGTGGGGTCGGGCAGGTCGAACGCCTGCAAGAACGGGATCGGCAGGCACCGCTTCCGTACGAGGTACAAGCTGCGGACATCGGTCTCATCGATGGGATCGGTGAACCACCCCTGCATGCGTCCTTCGTCCTCTCCTTTCAGGGCCTCTTGAATTCCGGGTTGGGCGTAAAGGAGTTCTTCCGGGATGTGCGGCCAGCGGGGTTTGCCGCCGCCATTCAATCGCAACTTGCCAGAGACGGCCAGCAGACTGTCACGGAGCGTTTCGGCATCGAGTCGCTGGACGTTCTGTCGCCAGAGGAGATTGTTATCGGGGTCGATCCTATGTGGTGCGGCTTGGCTGCGGGAGCCTTGGCGATAGGTCGCTGATGTAACGATCAAACGGTGCAGCGCCTTGACCGACCAGCCCCTTTCGATGAACTCCACCCCCAGCCAATCGAGCAACTCAGGATGCGTCGGCCTGGAGCCGCTGTAGCCATAGTCGTTCGGCGTGGCGACGAGCCCCGTTCCGAAGTGCTGCTGCCAAAGGCGGTTGACCAAGACCCGCGCGGTCCACGGGTTGTCGGGACTGACGATCCAATTCGCCAGGGCCAGCCGCCGTCCCGTTGTCTCAACTCGCGGCGGGGTGAACGTCGCCGGTCCGGGCTTGATGACCGAGACGAATCCCGGGGCGACCTCGGCCAGCGGGGAATGGAAATCGCCCTGACTGAAGATGTGGGTGGCTGGCGGATCCGTCCGATCTGTGGCCCCCATCGTCATCTTGGGCTGGCGCTGACGACCCTCGATTTCCTGGATCTGTTTTTGCAGCTCCTCAAATCGCGGCTTGTCGGCTTCGGTCTCTTTGTTGAGTTTAGATTGCTCGGCCTTGAGGGGGGTGACCTCGGTATCCAGTTCGGCATTATGAGCGGCGATCGCCTCGCGTTCGGCGGGGAGTTCGATGACAAGGTCATCTCGCGGCGTGACTCCCGCGAAGAAGGCCCGGAAGCGGTAATGGTCGGCTTGCGAAAGCGGATCGTACTTGTGGTCATGGCACTGGCAGCACGACATCGTCAGACCCAGAAAGGCTGAGGCGGTCGTGTTGGTAATGTCTGCCAGTTCCTCGGCCCGCAAGCGGTCCTCTTCCTGGAAGATCGACGCGGTGCTGTCCCACGCCCCCAGTCGCAGGTAGCCGGTGGCGATGAGGGCCTCCACAGCCTCTTCGTTGTCTGGCGGAGTTGCGACGAGTTCGTCCCCGGCCAGTTGTTCCCGGACAAAGCGGTCAAAGGGCTTGTCATTCTGGAAGGCCCGCACGACATAGTCGCGATACTGCCACGCCAGCGGGCGGTACTCATCCCGCTCATACCCATGCGTGTCGGCATAACGGACCACATCGAGCCAGAGCCGGGCTTGCCGTTCGCCGTAGTGCGGCGAGTCGAGGAGCTGGTCCACGATTTTCTCGAAGGCATCGGGAGCCTCGTCAGCCACGAAGGCCGCGACTTCATCCGGCGAGGGAGGTAACCCAGTGAGGTCGAGGGTCACGCGGCGAATCAACGTCCGGCGGTCTGCCTCGGGAGAGAGTGTTAGCCCAGCCTCCGTCTGTCCAAAACGGACAAAGGCATCGATCGGATTCACTGGTCCATCGCCAGTCGCGGGCATCGCAGACTTGACCGGGGCCTTCAGCGACCAGAGATCGAGCCGCTGTCCGCCGAACAGGCGGCGAATGGGGTTGCTTGAATCCGAGAACGCATCGCCGGTCCCTTCGGGCTCGCCCGAAGGATCGATTAACCAAACGGCCCCGTCTCGCACCCACTCCTTGAGGACAGCGATCTCCGCATCGCTCATGCGGTCCTTGGGCGGCATCTGTAAATCGGCATCGTCGAACGTCACCGCTCGGACGAGGAGGCTCTCCTCGGGTTTGCCCTCGATGAAGGCAGGTCCGGTATCGCCCCCCTTCAACGCCGCTTCTCGCGAGTCGAGGCGAAGGCCCCCCTCCTGCTTCTCGGGGCCGTGGCAGGCATAGCACTTGGCCCGTAGTATCGGTTGGATTGTCGCTAGAAAACGCTCCCGCCCCTCGTCTGCCCAAGCAGCCGACGAGAAAAAAATCAGAAGGGTGAGGGGGCCAGACCAGCGCATCTGATCCTCAATGGGGCAGGGGACTGTCCAGCCATGTCCAGCCATGGCCAAGCAGGGACAGATACAAAGACTACCCCACGGGAGACTCGCGATGCAAGAACCCGCCGCTGTCTCCGCACGGCTGGCCAGTTTGTCAGCATGAACCTCGACAGACATGCCTCCTCTCGTAAACGCACGCGGAACAGGCCATCGAGACCTTCCGAGGAGCAGGTCGCAGAATGGGGGCCGCAAGAAACTCAAAAAACGCAAAAGATGAGCCGGTGAGGTCTTGCGTTTTTTGCGGCCCACTCCCCGTCACCGATCGATTGGGTCTCGGCCCCAGTTGCGTTTGGGTTGCGATCCGTGGCAGCGCGGTGGCTTCGGATTTCCTTCTGCAATGTGACACACTGGCCAGCCGTGCTGATCGAACTCCTCGCAGTGGCATCAGACTGCAGCCGGACTACAATCCGGCGACTGCCCGAAATCCCACCCGCCTTCCGAGATCCCGCCATGCTCGAAATCCCCGTCATCCGTTGGGGCAAGCCCTACGAATCGATCGAGAAGCAGCCGGTTGTTCACTTCGAAACCGGTGAAGTGCTGGGCCAATTGCATCAGGCCACCGCCGGGCAGATCAAGCTCGATGGGCGGAAGCAGGGGAAGGCCCGCGAACTGCTGCGGCAGTTCACGATCGACCAGCTGTGCAACATGTGCGTAAAGGCGGCAGATCTCTATTTGAACGCCACATTGCCGCTGGGGAACGGGACACAGACCCCCGCCGAGTTCTGCCGGATCCAGTCGGCCACGACCGGCCTGCCCGAAGCGATGTGCGCTGCCAACATGCGGAAGAATTCGTACGTGCTGACCCACATGCGGGAGGTGCTCGAAGCCCTCACTCGCGGGCTGCCGTTCGACATTCTCGCGCGCGGTTACGGCATGGAGTCGCGGGGGGTGATGCTCAGCTACCAGTGCCAGAGCCCAACGCTCGGCATGGTGCTTCCGTCGAACTCGCCGGGAGTTCATACGTTGTGGATGCCGGTGATTCCGCTGCAAATCGGGCTGGTCCTCAAGCCCGGATCGAGCGAGCCGTGGACGCCGTATCGCGTGTATGAAGCGTTCGCTCAAGCCGGTGTTCCGCGCGAGGCGTTCTGTCTTTACCCCGGAGGTCACGACTGCGGCCCGGCGGTGATGGAGACGTGCAATCGCTCCATGATCTTCGGCGGCCAGGCGACCGTCGATAAGTACAAAGGCGACCCCAAGGTGCAGGCTCACGGGCCGGGGTTCAGTAAGATCATCCTCGGCGATGACTGCGTCGATGACTGGGAACAGTACATCGACTTGATGGCGGACAGCATCTACCTCAACGGCGGACGCTCGTGCATCAATGCCTCCGGTGTGTGGGCCAGCCGTCATACGGGCAAGATTGCCGACGCCCTCGCCAAGAAGCTCGGCCCGATTGCTCCGCTCCCCATGACCGACCCCCAGGCCGGACTGGCGGCCTTCACGACAGCCGGTGTCGCGGGCGGCGTCGATGGCCAGATCGAAGAGAAGCTCCGCGAGCCGGGGTGTACCGATGTGACCGCAAAGTACCGCGAGGGGGCCCGCCTGGTGAAGCACGAACGGTGCGATTACCTGCGTCCGACGATCTTCCACGTGACCAATCTCGACGCGTTCCTGGCCAACCCGGAATACATGTTCC
>JAYSVZ010000058.1:0-8162 GCA_043718305.1 Planctomycetota bacterium
TCGCTCGGATCGATCCCCAGGACAGCCCCATCGACGGCAGGTTCTACGTGATCAACTGGCATGGTCTGGATGGTCCCTGGAGTGTCGCCTTTTGCTCCGCAAAAGGACGTCCTTTCGCGGAGCGAAAGGCGACATGAAGCCGGGGTGTGTAAACACCCTCAGCCCGGCCCGCGAACGTCGTTCGCGGAATCAACCCATCTATTGTGACAGGACCGCCAGTTTTGGCAAACGGTTCACGGGCCGTTCGCGGCGTCATGCGAATGAACCGGCGGAATTGGCGCGAGCGGCCACAAATCTGGCAACTCTTATCCGATGGGGCGGACGGCACCCACAACTTCCAGGAGTTCCACGGCGGGCTTGCCATTGCAATGGATCGTCGCCATCCGGCCATAGACCGGGATCGGTGCTGGCAGCCGGAGGTGCTGGCATAGAGCCGGTCCCGGGGCGATTCGAAGCACCCGTTTCAGATCGATATGACGTAACACATTGTGTTGAATCAGCACGCGGCCCAGCGGCAGTTGTTTCGCCAGGATGTCGGATTTGACGGCGGCTGTGACGTAGGAGAAGTCAAACCGGACCAGACCGAACTGCACAATCTCCGAGGAGCCGCTGCGGGATAAGACGATCTCTCGGTTATAGAGTGGATCGGCCAACTCCTCGAAGGCGACATGCACCTCGACCGGGCAGCCGTGATACTGCTCCATCGTTACGGTCATGTGTTGATCGTGACAGAGCAACGACCGATAGGGCTCAGGCATCTCTTGGTGCGACAATGCCTCGACGGACAGGATCAACTCCTCCCCATCTGGGAAGAGTCGCGTCAGTGCCTTTAGCTCGGTCCGCCAATCCACGGTGGGTCTCCCAGAGGGTGGCGGATTGTAGTGACGCGAGAGGGCAAATGCTTCTTTTCTGTGACGATTCTGCACGCGAGACAGAATGACACCGGGCGGCTCACGAACATGTCGTCATTCCAGTCCGCCGGGAGATTCATCGTCACTCATCGACCGTTCCGACTCGTCATCCGGCTTCCATCGTCCGAGTCGGTCATACGCCAGCGCGACCAACTCCTGCCTTGACCGAAACAGATCCCGTTCCGGCAGCTTGCACTCCGCGAGCAGCCGCGACTCAAGGGCGTCTTGGGTTTCGATCCGACCATCCCCGCGAATATGGCTCAGGTCGGTCACCTCTTCTCGGAGATAGCGGCTGATCAGCAGATTGCGATGGCACGTCAGTGGATCTTGCTCGGCGCACATCATGGCGATGGCGTACTTCTGCATCCCGGCCTGCACGCGTTGAATTCCCTCGCGGAAAGACGCTGTCCCGGCGGTCAGTCCAAAGTCGAGCAGGCCGTCCGCCGTGAAGCTTTCTGGCTCCTTGCGATGGGCTCCCAACTGTTCGCCGAGGTGTGAATAGGCGATTCCAGCCGCTTCGAGGGCGGCCTTCAGTGACTCGCGATTGTACTGGGGGTTGTACCGGCTATACGGAGCCGAACGCACATCGGCAATCGCCGTGACTCCATGCTGACGGAGTAGCTCGACGAAGCGCGGAAAGACGTGCGTGGAGTGGCCAATCGTAAAGAGCATCGGATCATCGACCGCTTGTCATTTCCTCCGGGGTCACCGTCGAAGCAACTACGCCGCATAGAACGCGTTCGCCGCAGCCACCCCGGCCCCGGCGGGCACCTTGCTAATCAGGCACGCCTCGAGCGCGGCCAGGAACAGGAGCACATTCCGAGGCTGGCTCGTCTCTCCCATCAGGCCGACACGCCACACCTTGCCCGCCATCGCGCCGAGGCCCCCGCCGATCTCGATGCCGTAGTCATTCAGCAACTTGCCGCGCACGGCCTTGTCGTCAGCCCCATCGGGGATGCGGATCGCGTTGAGCATCGGCAGGCGGTGTTGTTCGGCGACGACGAAGCTGAGGCCCATCGCCTCGACCCCGGCTCGTAGCGCCAAGTGATTCCGGCGGTGCCGCGCGAACCGGGCGGGGAGGCCCTCGATCAACGTCTGCCGCAACGCCTCGTGCAGGGCGTAGTTCATGTTGATCGGGGCGGTGTGGTGATACGCTCGCGACTGGCCCCAGTAGTTCCGCACCAGCATGGTGTCGAAGTACCAACTGGCGATCTTCGTCTTTCGAGCGGCGATCATGTCGGCAGCGGCCTTCGAGAATGTCACTGGCGAGAGTCCCGGCGGACAGCTCAGGCACTTCTGCGTGCCGGAGTAGGCGGCATCGATTTGCCACGAATCGATCTCGACGGGAAGACCGGCGAGGGAGGTCACGCAGTCCAGCAGCAGCAGCGCCCCGTTGGCATGCACGATCCGCGAGATCTCCTCCATCGGCTGGCAAGCCCCGGTCGAGGTCTCGGCATGCACGATCCCGACAATCTTGGGTTGGCATTGCTTCACAGCCGCTTCGATTTCTTCGGGGGTGAAGACTTCGCCGAAGGGACGCTCGATCTTCGTGACCACGGCCCCGCAACGCGCGGCCACATCGGCCATCCGTCCGCCAAAGACCCCGTTGACGCAAATCAAAACGCGGTCGCCCGGCTCGACGAGATTGACCACGCACGTCTCCATCCCCGCGCTGCCAGTCCCGCTGACCGACATTGTCAACTCGTTGCGGGTCGAGAAGACCTGCCGCAGCATCGACTGGACCTCGTCCATCACCTTGAGAAAGTACGGATCGAGGTGCCCCACCGTCGGTGCCCCCAGAGCGGCCAGCACCGAGGGAGCAATCTCGCTTGGGCCCGGTCCCATCAGCAGACGACGCGGGGGACACAGCGGAGCGGGGACGGCGTGCGACATGGTCGGAGTTTCGATCACGGGGGAAGATGCAGTGTTCTGCGGATCGTAATCGATCCGTGTTTCATTGTTTAGGTGAGCGGCAAGTCAGAATCTCCAGTAGCGGAAGTCGTCAGACTTTCGCCGCCAGGAGCGCGGTCATTCGTCGGACGGCAGAATTCTTACGAATTCTGCGACGCCGCAGCTACGGGTTGCCGGGGGACTCTTTGCCGCACTCGATGCACACGTGCATGGGGAAACGTTTCAATCGACCCCGGAAGGGGTCACAGCCATTAGCCGGTGGTTGAGCGCGGTTGAGCGCTGCGACACCACCGGTTCAGGTCGGTGCTCAGGAGACCATCCCGAAGGGATGGCAGAAGAGCAACTCGCATCCGTCTCTGGCATCCCTCCGGGATGGGGAACCGCAGCCGTAGCGGAAGTCGTCAGACGTCGTCAGACTTTCGCTGCCGACAGCGAGACGTATGCCGTCGAAAGTCTGACGACTTCCGCTACGGTCACGTTTTATCTGCTGGGCGACCATCGAGACCTTCCGTGGAGTTGGCCGCAAGAAGCTCAAAACTTAAAAAATGAGTGGGCCTCCGTCTTGCGTTTTTTGAGTTTCTTGCGGCTCACTCCTCGTCACCGATCGGTGGGGTCTCGGCCCACAACTGCGTTGGGGTTGCGGTCCGAATCAGCACTGTCGCTTTGGATTTCCTTGGGTAAGATGGCTCTCTCCGGAACAACGTGCTGCCGAGGTCAATTGGCGGCCTGGGGCGTGGGCGTGTCGGAGAGACGCGTCCAACCTTCGAGATTTGGTGCCTTGAATCTCGTCATCTGTGGCTTCGTGGCATGGCTCGTCTGTTGATTGGCGAGATTAAAGGTGTAGACCGTTTCCCGATTACCAGCGGGTTCAATCATTCTCAGATGAAGTGGAAGATAAGTCTCCGGATCGAGGAGGTACTCGAATTGAGAGTATTCCTGATGCCAGTCGATGCCCCATATGAATCGCATCCAAAGAGGTTGTGGCTGGATTGGTAAGGCGTTCGACTTTGCAATCAGATGGATTCGTTTGGGCAATGGCTTTCCAGTGCTATCGGAGCGGTCACCGTTCGGGTTGTGTAACTTTCCGAGTTCGATCGAGTACTCCTCGGTGTTGGGGACCGGTCTCATCCCGAATTGCAGTTGCGGGGGCAGCCTGGCCAGGTAGCGATTCTGCATACTGAATGGTAATTCAATGCGGTGGTAGGTTTTCTCGCTGACATCCAAGATGTAGATCGAGTCCCCCGTGCTGATCCAACTCGAGGCGTCCCCCGCGACGATTCGGAATGGTTTTCCGTCTGCTTTCATGCGGCTGCGCTGGTCCATCCATTCTTGACTGGCTGGTTCAAAGTCGATGCGACCATGACTTGGCCATTGAAATTGCAGCTTCCCTTCGGTTCTGCTCTCTATGCCGGAGATATTGTCATATTCGAATCGGTGAAATGAGCAGGACAGTGATTCGACCTTAGCAGCCTTCTCTTGCCAAGTCGCCATGATTATCTGGACCTCCGGCGATTGCTGTGAGGTCGTTGCCCCCCGTGGTGGCTGTTCTCGATCTGGGACCGCGTCTTCATCCGCCGGTTTCGATTCCTGATCTCGCGGAACCGGTGGAGCAACCGGAGCCGGGGCGGGCTTCGGCTGGAGGTCGATCGGTCGCGGCGGTCGTTGGTGATCGACTTTCTGGACCGCTTTCAAAAACTCCTCGAACCGGCCATGCGTCTCGAGCGACGCGTCGACGAGCAGCTCACCTTCCAGCGGAGCGACCGACTTGGCGAGCGGCGTGATGAACTCTTCTGCTGCGGCCAGTCCCTCCGGGGAGAGGCTCGATAAGCGGTAGGTCACGAGCCGCTCGCGCTGTTTCAGGTCAGCTGTGGTCGTGACCAGGATCGCCTCCTCATCAATGCAGAACTCCAGCCGAACCCCGGCCAGCATGACATGGAGCCCTTCCCGCAGCGTGACTCCATTGACCTTCAACGAGACCGCCGGATCGGGTTTCATTCTGGCAGTCTTCAGGGCGTCCTCGTTAATGACAATCTTGATTTCGTATTGCCTGGCGATGAAATCGCACGCTTCTTGCAGACTGTTGTCGGGAAGTTCAAGGCTGGTCGTCGAATCCATGGCCCGGAGGATTTTTAACTCCGCATCGGAGACTTCACGGAAGGGATGCGGGGGTGGGGTTCCCGCGTGAATCATCACGCGATGCAGACCCTCGTTGGCAAGAGTCACGATCAGCTCGCAGCTCCCATCACCCGTCGCCTGGACTCGGAAGGTGTCAGCCTGGCCCGCGACGGGAGTGATCTCCGCGACCGGAGAATACTTCGTTCCCGCCTTGGTGATTGGGCCAGGGAACTTGAGGAGGAGAGTTTCGTCGAGTTTCAGTTCGAGCGACGTTTCGGGGTCGGTGATGAGCGTAGTTTTTGGGGCTGGGCTATCGGGTGCTGGTTTCTCAAGTTGTTCCCGCTGAAAGTCGACGATCTGATTCAGGCGAGTGATTCGCTCTTGCATGAGGGCGAGGACTTTCTCCTCGTCGATCGGAGGGACTTCTTCGTCTGAACTGAACACTTTCCCCTGGCGGCTTCTCGCAAGCCGGACCGCAAGTGCCTGCACCTCGGGATGGTTAACGCCGAGGGTATCGGCTTTCATCTGGAGCTCTCTCTTCAGATGCTCCGCAAGCAGCCGGTGCATTTGCTGGACCAGCAGTCGGTGGTACTCCTGCCGAATCGAAGCCACGTCCGGATGGTCTTTCCCGAGAACATCGGTCAGTTTCTTGAATTCATTTCCCAATGTGACAAGTTCTTGCTCGTTCCAGTTCGTTACGTCTTCGACATCTCCGGCAGACGGCATTGTCCTGTGGGGCGTTTTGAGCAGAGACTTCACTTGAGAGACCGTCTCTCGGACATCCTCGATCTGCTTGGCCGCTGCGTCATGTTGTTCGGGAGTCGCCCGAAGCATGAGTTGGTCAAAAGCCAACGTGGCCGACGGGGAAGTTTCCTGAATCATCTTGAGGGCCATCTGCCGACCGATTAGCGGGATGTCGGACAGGTTGTAGACGCGGAGAGTTTGCGGTTTAGACGTGGCCGTTTCGACGCGATCAGCCAAGGCTTGAACCTCATTCTTGTTCGCCTTAAGGGACTCCAATCGCTCCCGAAGCAATTCGACCGCTATCCGATCTTTTTGGACCGATTCATGATCCGGTCCGAGTTTCTCGATCTTTTTCTGCAATGCAGCCTCAGCTGCCAATTGGGCCTGCTCGATCCATTGAATCGAGGCTGGGAGCGTCGCTGCCGCTTCCTCGCCGACCTTCAACGCTCCTTGGTCGACCGTCAGAGCCGCCAAGTATCGTCTCAGCTTTGTATGCTCAGCGCGCGTCAGTGTCATCGTGAGTTGCTGGCCCACGAGTGTTGCTGGAGACAGTGAATCGGCATACGCCAAGGCTACCGCTTGTTGGGCAGGACTCAGATGAGACAGGTCATAGTTGAGTTCCTCTCGACCACCCCGCTTTCGATCCGCTAAGGTAATCATCAGGGTTTCATTCTCCACGATGTAGTCTAGCTTGGCCTCCTTGAGCATCGCGTCAAGGCTATCCGCAAGTCGTTTTGATGGGACGAAACGGACTCGGGTCTCCTCCGTGAGGCCCACATCGTTCAGTCCTTGCAAGTCGATCGCAATATTGATGCCATGGAACTCCGCAATCGAATTCAGCACATCCTTCAGTTTGGAGTCGGGTGCGTTGATGGGAGTTTCACTGTTCAGTGCTTGGTTAATCCGCCACTCTTGCAAGATTTTCGTAATGAGCAGCTCATGGCTGTCGAGGGTTCCCCTCAGCAATGCCGAGGGGTTCATCTTGCCTGCTGCAATTCGTTGGCGAAGGGTAAAAATGACCTGCGTGAATTGAAGGTGCTGCAAGGCTGTCCCATGGATCTGAATTTCATCTCCCTTGATGGTCGCGTCTTGATACACCTCCTTCGCGAATGTCAGTAGTTTCTTTCGGTCCTCGGATTCGATGTCGTACAAATTGTATGCTTTGAGTGTCGGCTTATCGTTGACTCGCTGTGATGTGAGAGCGTCAAGATCGCCTTGTTTCAAAGGTTCGATCGCCACTTCTGTTTCATGGAGCACCAGCTTATCCCGCAAGTTCTCGATGTATGCTGAAATTCGCTTGTGAATCGCCGCATCACCGCGAATCACCAGTGATTGAGTTTTCTCGTAACGAACGGCAGACGTGGCTCGCCCTTGGGCGAATTCCAAGACCGCAGTCCGCTGCTCATCGCTCAGATCAGCCACCTGATACGTAATCACTTTCAGTGCATCCGCCTGCGATTCAGCAGAGGGAGCAGCCCCCTCGACCAAGGCTTTCGCCTCTTCCGCCACAGCCTGCGCCAGCAGCACTGGCTCTTCCCCCTCGGCCCCATCGAACTCGGCGACGAACTCGGCGGCGATGGCTGCATCGGAGTCCTCGGAACCCTCCTGAACAAATGGCATCGACGGCCGGCTCGGAGCGGTTCCGAACGAGGTCGCGAGTCCGCCGAAGAGCAGTCCCACTGAGACGGTGACCGCCCCCGTGGTGGCAACAAACATGGCCGTGGCTTTGCTGGCAACTGACATCGCAACAACCTCCTTGGTAGCGAGTGTGGCCGCGGTGGTGCTGCCAGTGGCGAGTGTGGTACTCGCCAGGGTGCCTCCCAATGCGGCGGAAACTGTGGTGGAAATGAGAGTGGATGAAGGGGCTGCACTGGCGATCGAAGGGAGCCACACCGTGGCCGCTGCCACGACCGATGTCAACGTCACCCCGCGCTTGATCAGCCGCAGCCGAAGCTCCTGCTTCGCCCGCTTGAGCCGACCCTCGACCGCCTCAACGGACAAGCCCATCAACTGGGCGATCTCGGCTTGTGACTTCGCCTCTAAATAGAACAGCACGAGTGGGGCGCGATTGGCTTCCGAGAGTTGTTGCAGCTCTTCATCCAGGAGTTGCTGCTCGTGCCGCTTCACCAGTTCATCCAATGGATCAGCTTCGACCGAGGTGGACATCTCCCCGCCTTTCTCTGCCCGGGTGAGGCTCGCCACGCGGGCGAGTTGCTGACGTTCGGTGTGCTTGTGAGTGAGCGCCCGCCGAGCGATGTTGCGAGCCGTCCCATGCAGCCACGCCGCTAGGTAGTCACCGTTCTTGATCTTGCGAGCGGTTTGCGCCAGGACCAGAAACGTCGCCTGAAAGACATCATCCGCCACATGCCGATCGGCCACCAGTCGCAGGGCCACGCGGTAGACCATCGGGCCGTACCGCTCAACAATCTGGGTGAAGGCCGCAGCGTCGCGGCGGTGGACGAAAGCGCCGATCAACTCCGC
>JAYSVZ010000571.1:0-4070 GCA_043718305.1 Planctomycetota bacterium
TCATCCAACATCCGCACCGGATGCTCGGCCCCAATGACCTCATCCAGCCGCTCCGCAAATAACACCATCTGCCCCCGCACCTGCGGCGCCTGCGCCCAAAACTCCACGGCAAACCCTCCCTCGCCCCCAGCCCCAGCCCCAGCCTCCAACTGCCGGGCGGAATGGTCATCGGGCAGGCAATTAAATCAACAGGCCGTCACGCCGCCCGCTCGCTGTCGTCTGAAGTCGGACGAGCCCCTTGGCCTGTCCCGGCGCGCGAGAACCTCGCAAGCAGAGCCAACCGTTCTTCGGGCTACGAATCACGGTCGGCGGGGGAAGCGACCAACGACTCTCAAAGCCAACGGGGCGGCAGTGGCTGCCGCCCCGTGGTTCATTGAGTTGGAGTGAGAATCGCGACTACTTCTTCAGAGCCGCAACCGCCTTCAGAATCGCCTGGCTATCTTCCGCAGCTTGGACCATCGTGTTCTTGTAAGCGATCTTGCCGTCCTGACCCACGACAAAGGTCCATCGCTTGGCGGTCGCCTTGCGGGTCAGGGAGATCTTCGTGCCGTCCGCTTTCGTGACCTCGGCGACCTTGGTCTCGATCGTGACGGGGACGCCGAACTTCTGGGCCACTTCCCCCGTTTCATCGGCGAGCAAGGCGAATGTCAGCTTGCGGTCGTCCTTAAAGACCTTGTGATTCTCGACCGAGTCGCCGCTCACGCCGACAACCTCGACCCCTTCACCGGCCAACTTCCCGAGATCATCTCGAAAGCCGCACGCCTGCTTCGTGCAGCCGCCGGTCAGGTCAGCGGGGTAGAAGTAGACCACGACGATTTTCTTCCCGAAGTGGTCGGACGACTTCCAGTCCTTCCCCTGATCATCTTTGACTGTGAACTCGGGAGCCGGGGAGCCGACATTCAAGGCCACCTCCTCAGCGGTCAGGGAACCCCCGACTGCGACCGACAAGCAAACCAGCGACAACAAGGTGCGACCGAAATTCATGGCGATGATCCTGGGGGCGGATGGTCTTTCCAGGCCGTCCTTGAAAAGACATGCTAATAGCTGTCCGACTGGACTAGAACTCCTGGGTAATCGGCTCACGACCATTCCGGGTGCAGAGCGACCGGAACACGTTCGTGTCCATGTTCTTCGCCATCGATCTCGCCGAGCCATCCGCCAGCGTGAAGTTGGAGATGTCGGTGTGGAAGCTGCCGAAGTTGAAGTAGTGAATCGTCCCGGCCCCATTCCCACAGGCGGCCACAGCGTTTGCGCCAGCACCGCCGGTCCAGTGCGCATCGAAGTTCGGCTGGTCATCCCGAGCCCGCGCACAGCAGGAGAAACTGTCTCCCCAGAAACCAAACAGCGACTCGCCAAACTGAATCGTTTGGCTCATGCCGTCGGTCACATCACGGTCACTCACGCCGCTGTTGCGGTAGAACATTCCATTATTCTGCGGTGGGTTTGGATTCCCGGTCGCATCCAGTTCGGGCCACCAACCGACATTTCCGCGGTAGCTCGTATACCCCATCCCGTCCATCCGCTGCGAAGGATAACTGGCGCTGGGGCAGACGTAGGATTCCACGGGCACCCGTAACATGTTCCAGTTGTTCGGGTCAGACTTCAAGGCCACGAAATTCAGTTGAATCGTCCCCTGGTCCATCTGCGAAAGCATCAACGCATGCCAGCCAAAGTACGGGGACATTGTCCAGTCCTGCAACTGCAGCACCACCGGAGGCGGTCCACCCGCCAGCGGGATCACCACCGGTGCCGGAAAACAGCCGGGGCCGTCAAAGATCAGTTCCGACAAGGGCGTCACAGGATTCGGCTCTTCGATCCATCCCGAGGGGAACACTCGGTGAGCCCCCATGTAGTTGTGGGCCGCCAGTCCCAACTGCCGAATGTTGTTCAGGCAACTGTTCCGCCGGGCCGCCTCGCGGGCCTTTTGCACAGCGGGCAACAGCATCGACACCAGAAGCGCAATGATCGCGATCACCACCAGTAACTCGACCAGCGTGAAGCCGCGCGGATCTCGCGAGGTCACAGAGCGACGCGTGGATTGCATAATGGGGTTCCTGTTCATCAGCCCGCAGGGAGCGAAGACCGCCACCACCGTTCGGAACGGTCCCAACGACCACTTCATCATACGTAAGCCTGGAACGAATCTGCAATTCGAAAGTCCTTCACGCCCGGAAAATGTGGAAATCACAGCGCAGCGCAGCCGCAACCCAAGTCAGGAAACTCAGCTCTCTTCCATCCCGATAGTGACCACTGAATACTGCTGCCGCTTTGGCCGCGCCGGGTATTCTGCGGTTCCATAAATAGAGGATGGCCAAACACCGAGATTTTTGATGGGACGACCGCATCCGGATCACCCGATGCGCACCTTGGGGTGTTGGATTGCGAGCTGATTTTAGACCTCGCGAATGACTGAAGTCTCCCCGTTCGAAAGAGCATTCTGATGGTGGCTATTGTGATTGTGCCTAGTGCGTTGAAGCTGCTGGCAGAGCGGGCTGTGAGGCAATTAGCCCCCGAAAGTGCGGGAGAGTCGTTCATTGTGCCGCTCGTTTCTATCGGGCAGGCGGGGCCCGCTTCGCACTGGGCCTGCCTGCCGATCGTCTCGGCGGCCACCCTCGAACAGATTCGGCAGATGGTCCAGAACCGACCGTTCGCACCAAGCTCAGTGCTGGCAAGTTCTGAAGCAGAGGTTGTGCCGGAAGTGTTCGAGAACATCTTGCGAGAGCAGGGACTCGAACGCGAAGCCACAGCTTAGATATTCGAGCGGGCTGGAATGACACATTCGTGAGCGGCAAGGCGCTAGCCGCCGGTTCCTCTATCCTCACGCCCACCAAAATCCGCGGCTAGCGCCTTGCGGCTCACATGACGATCACACGAATTGCGTCATTTCAGCCCGCTCGAAGAATAACTCGTGTGATTTTGCATTCCCAATCATCCCCTCCACACTCCGGACAATCGCATGCTCCTTCCCTCGGGTCTCTTCTGCTGCCCCTTCACCTGCGTCGATGCTTCGGGCACCCCACTCGCACCCGCCGCGACGCCCACAGCTTGCCTCGTGAAGAATGGCACCGACACCGCCGTTTCGGTCACCGTGACGATGAATGCCGCGCAAGGGATCGCGAGTTGTACGATCCCCGCCAATGCCGTCCCCGGCGACTGCTGGCATCTGCGGATTACCACCGCCGGGTTCACCTTGTCAGGCCCCGTGATGACCACCGGAACGGTGGCCCTCACACCCGCTGAAAGAAACGCCCTGGCTGGTGCAGTCAGATCGGAACTCGCCCCGGAACTCGCGTGTCTGGATGTCTCGCTGAGTACGCGTCTGGCAGCCGATGATGCGGTGGCTCTCACACCCGCTGAAAGAAACGCCCTGGCTGGTGCGGTCAGATCGGAACTCGCGCCAGAACTCGCGTGCCTGGATGTCTCGCTGAGTACGCGTCTGGCAGCCGATGATTTCGTGGCAGCGCCAACCGTCGAAGAGATCGCCAGCAGCCTCTTGATCGACCCCGCTCACCCGATCCTGACCAACTCCAGCGGACAGGTCACCGCAACGAACGGCGGCGGCACGTCGGGCGGGCCAACGTTTGTGTTGCCTCTGCGATCAACTTCGGTGGAACGGATGACGCTCAATCGCATCGACCTCTTTACCCGCGAGCAGTTTCCGCTGGTGATTCCCATCTATGACGAAAAGAAGCAACCCGTTGATTGCACAGGACTCACATGCACGCTGCACGCCACAGGGGGCATCGAAGTCCCGGGTCTGCTACCGACCGCAATGACCACGGGCGGAGTGCCCCATCGGTACGAGTTTACTCCGCCATTACAGATGACGAGCAGCCCAGGATCGCTACGGTTCAGCTTACGAGTCACTGGCCCGACCAAGCAGGTGCTGGCGTATGGGCAAATCGTCGTTGCCGACGTGCCATAAGGATTAGCGCCTCTTACCTGCACCGCCCTCACTTCGACATACCTAACGGGCATTGCGCCCAATGCTTAGCCGTTGGTTTTGTTCGCAAGTTCTTCTCGCATCTCACTCGCCCGCAGTCGATTCTCATGCCGGACCAACTGCCCAC
>JAYSVZ010000572.1:0-4063 GCA_043718305.1 Planctomycetota bacterium
ACCTTGGCTTCCATGCCTGCGCCCTCTCGTGAATGTTCGTGAAGCAAACATCACGGAAGGAGCGCAGGTTTTGTCATTTCACGTAACGCCAATCCTCCACAGACAATGAAATCCTGTCGGCTTCAGCGAGGAGTGTCCTTTCTTGGGGGCGTTTTTTTATCATGGCGAAGACTGGGACTCTTGCTGCAGAACGACCAAGCTCAGCAGATATGGGACAAAGAAACGAACCATGCCCCGCCATCTGCTGCAGCACCTAGTTCGGCCTGCCGCTCACTGCTAAGGCTTGCCCGCCGACTGGGGCACAGCCCGGAAGCTGACGCGGCCGCACGACTCACATAACTCCGCCGAAAGGTGCCCTTCGATCGGGTAGGCACCGAAGAACCAATTCGGCTTGGCATCGACAGCGACGTACTTGAGCATGAAGTGTTTCTGGTGATCCTACTCGACGACACAGATCGGACGCAGAACACCACCGCACTCACCGCAACTTGCGGTTGCTTCTGCCATCACTGAACCTCCGCCGCCGAACGATTGAGGTCTTTGGACCTAATTCGATTATCTCATCCCAGGATCGGATGTCAATCCGGATCTGACCGCGTTGTATGCCATCGTTACCCGTTCTCTTCGTCTTGAAAGACGGATTTGGACCAGTCGCTTCGGACTTGAATTAGTTCAGGACTATCCGTCAAACGTCTGATCGTATCGAAATCCCCCCCGGTCTTGATCACCTGTCGGCCCGTCGGACGAACACTCAGAGGCCAGCCTACAATGATTTGGAAGCGGTCGCCTTGTCCAAAACGCCCTCGGTTTGAAAGTACCCAGTTTGCGATCTCGATCGCAATCTCGCGAAAGAATCGTTCGGTCTGGGATTTGGATTTCAGTGGATGAATCGTTGTAAACAGATTGTGTAGGTCGCCATCGAAGTGCGGTCGAAAATCACAACCCTGTAACCCAACGTCGATCCACTCGGGTTCGGAATCAGATCGATTCAGCGCCACAACGTTCATTCTTCAATCCATCCAACGACATAGCTCATCGGCAGCGGGAGGAGCTTAATGAGACCGTGGAAAACCTATGACCAGCCGTCCGCTGCAGCACCTTGTTCGGAGTCTTGGGCGTCATGTTCCCCCACTGAAAAAAGGTTCGCGTGGCATGAGAGCTTTACCCGCGCTCGACGGGACGGGCCAAAGGAGCCCGTCCTACGATGCGCTATGCGGTGATGCGGTCCATGCCCATCCACTTCCGCAGGACGGGCGGGACGATCACGCTGCCGTCAGCTTGCTGGTGGTTCTCTAGGATCGCGATCATGGCGCGGGTACAGGCGACCGCTGTTCCGTTGAGCGTGTGGACGAACTGTGTCCCCTTCTTATCCGGAACGCGGGTTCGGATGCCGAGCCGGCGGGACTGGAAATCGGTGCAGTTCGAAGCGCTCGTGATCTCGCCCCATTCCCCGGCTGTGCCGCGGCCCGGCATCCACGCTTCCAGGTCGTACTTACGGAAGGCCGGGCCACCGAGATCACCCGTGCAGATGTCGAGCACGCGGTAAGGGATCTCCAGACCCTGGAAGATCTCCTCTTCGATCCGCACGACCATCTGATGGAACTCGTCCGATGACTTCAGGTCGGGAGATGTGAAGCCGAACATTTCGACCTTGGTGAACTGGTGGACGCGGTAGATGCCGCGCGTCGCCTTGCCGTGGCCGCCCGCTTCGGTCCGGAAGCAGTGCGAGATTCCGGCCACCTTCAGCGGAAGCTTCGCGTACTCCATGATCTCGTCGCGGAACATTCCGCCGAGGGTGATCTCGGCTGTCGCGACCAGTGACAAGTCGGTGTTGTGGATCGAATAGATCTGCGTCTCCGGCCCGCGTGGCATGTACCCCGTGCCGTGCAGCACCTCATCCTTGGCCACGTCCGGCGTCGTATAGATCGTGAAGCCTTCGCTCCGCAGCTTCTCGACCGCGTAGTTCACGAGGGCCAGTTCCAGTAAGGCCCCGGCGTTCTTGAGGAAGTAGAACCCGTGGCCAGCGACCTTGGTCCCGCCTTCGAGGTCGACCAGATCGAGCGCCGCCATGATGTCCACATGATCGCGGGGCTTAAAGTCGAACTGCCGCTTCGGGCCCCACTCGCGGGCCGTGACGCTCTCGTGCTCTTCCCGCCCGACTGGGGCGTCCGGATGCGTCATGTTCGGGATCTGCATCTGCTCATTGCGCAGTTGGTCCTCGACGGTGACGAGTTCGGCCTCGGACTTCTGGATCAGTTCGCGGAGTTCCTTGCCGCGCGCGATGAGGCCCGGCTTGTCGGCGGTGGGAGCTTTGGGAATCTGGGCGGAGAGATCCTTCTGATCATGACGGAGTTTGTCCCCCTCTTGAATGAGTTGGCTCCGTCGTTCGGCGAAGCCCATGAGCTGCGACAAGTCGAGCGGGACGCCCCGGTTGCGGCAGTTGGCCTCGACGGCTTCACGGTTCTCACAGATGAATTGCAAATCGAGCATCGAAGCCACTTCCACAGGGGTCGCTGGGCCGGAACTTCCATGAATCCGGTCGAGGCACGCATTGGAGAAGATGCGCGATGTTTTCGCCAGTGAGGTCTAGGGCAATGTGGACTGCGAAAGGCCAGTCGCGGAGCGACTGGCCTACGTCGCTCGGTCGCTCCGCGACCGAGATTCAAGCGAAAGGGGCGAGCTTGTGCAGCCCGCCCCTGGAATTCGCATTTCATGCGGTCACGCTACTTCAGAGCGGCCATCACCTGTTCGGTGATCATCTTCACGAGCGTCTCCATATCGACGTGGCCCGTGCCGGGAGTAGACCCGCCCTCATACGCGGGCTTCTGGAGATAGCCGGGGAACGAAGGCGGCGGCTCGAAGGCGGCGACCTTGGGAGCGTCCCCTTCCTTGTACCCGTCACGGAATGCGGTGTTGCTGCACAGATCGCAGTTCTCGTCGTGGAAGCGGGGATCGTCGAAGCCGAGTCGCTTCTTCAGGTCCAGCAGCTCGCGCGACTTCTTCTCGTTGAGGTAGGTGATCCCGCCGAGTTGTTGCGAGAGGATCAGAATGCGGCAATAGGCGTCGAGGATTTCGGTCTTCCAGTACGCCTCTTCGAGTTCCTTGCCAAAGGTAACGGTCCCGTGGTTGGCGAGGATGATCGTGTTCGACGATTTGAGGAACGGGACCACCGTGTCAGCAAACGACTGAGCCCCTGGCGTCTCGTACGGGGCGAGCGGCACCTCACCCATGAAGACTTCGATCTCCGGCAGCACGCACTGCGGAATCGCCTCGCGGCAGACCGCGAACGCCGTTGCGTGCGGAGGATGGCAGTGGACCACAGCCTTCACGTCCGGACGGTGCTTCATGATCGTCAGGTGCAGCAGAATCTCGCTGGTGCGTTTCCGCTTGCCGGCGAGTTGATTGCCATCGAGGTCGACCATGCAGATATCATCGGGGGTCATGAACCCCTTGCAGATGTATGTCGGGGAGCAAAGCACTTCGTTCTCGCCGACGCGGTACGAGATGTTCCCGTCGTTGGCAGCTGCGAAGCCCTTGTTATAGACCCGGCGACCGATTTCGCAGATCTGCTCTTTGATGCGGGGGTTGTTGAAGAGCGGGTGGTAGGACATGGGTGGTTTCGCGTTCCGGGAGTGAGGTTTGTGAGTGTTTGATCGGCTGTTCAGGGGGGCAGCTACGGAGTATTCGGAGCTTCCAGCACAGTCTTCCAGCGTGCGGGAACACCCCGCCACGCTTCGTCGTAGGTGTCTTGAAGGGGCAGGTTGATGTACTCGTCCGAAGTGAGGAACAGAGGCATCACCGGCAAGTTCTGCCCCACGGCCAGGCGTTCGAAGTACACGGTGGGGAGGACATCACCGCCTGACTGTTTGGCATGGTAAGCAGCGATTCCCAGCGGCTCATCGTCAGTCACACCGAGGTGGCTGACGCGGAATCGAGACCAGAAGGCTGCGTGCATCCCTTGAGGATCAGCGGGACCAGGGGGATGGAGGTCGATCACCAGCAGATGGCAACCATGCTGAAGTGCATCCTCCAGCTTGTCATTGAAGGTCTCGACCGACCGCAA
>JAYSVZ010000573.1:0-12985 GCA_043718305.1 Planctomycetota bacterium
AGGTGCTCCTTGCCAGTTCCCGTTGCTCCGCTGAACGCGATCGTGGTGTTTGAAGCCAAGGCGAGTTGAAGCTGAGCCATCACTCGGCGCATCGCGGACGAAGCCGCGACGACATGCGTCAATGAGTATTTGCGACGCAGCTCTGCCTTGAGCGCTGACAGTTCCGCGTGGAGTGTCGACTCTGCTGAAATCGGAGACACAGCGACTGTCGACTGAGGGAGCGCGATCACCCCCACCCACCGCAGTGGTTCATCTTTACGAGGCGGGTCGGCCTGCTGCGGTGGCAGAGGAAAGAAATGGACCGTGCGATCAAGACCCTGTCCGTCGCGGGCCAGTAAATGAACCCTCTGCGAGGTCGGTTCCGCCACTCCCGGCGGAACAAGGGCCGACAAGATTGTCGCCACGTCATCGGGATTCCCGCTCGTGTGCAGGACCGCGACCTTGCCAATCAAATCCCCCGCAGCCCACCCCGTCAGTTGCTCACACCCGCGATTGAAGAACAGCACCACGCCCCGCGAATCGATGACGAAGAGCGGCTGTGCGGTTTGGCTAAGCCATTCCGAAAGACCACCACGAGATCGAGACCGGCGGGGCATGAGAATTGGTCCTGAATCTCAGTCGCGGAGCGACTGAGCGACGTAGGCCAGTCGCTCCGCGACTGGCACCCCGAGCCAAGGAAGACATCCAGAGACGTGCGGAATGCCAGTCGCGGAGCGACTGGCCTACGGGACATCCCGTACGCTGGGGCCAGTGTAGATCTGGCGGGGGCGGGCGATCTTCTGCTCGCTGTCCCCGAGTAGTTCGGCCCACTGGGCCAGCCAACCCGCCGTTCGCGGAATGGCGAACATGACGGGGAACATGGTGACGGGAAGGCCCATCGCCTGGTATATCAGTCCTGAGTAAAAGTCGACATTCGGATACAGCTTGCGCTTGACGAAGTATTCATCGTTGAGAGCGATCTTCTCCAGTTCAAGGGCGATCTCGAGCAGCGGATTGCGCCCAGTGACGGCAAAGACATCGTCCGCCGTCTGCTTGATGATCTTGGCCCGCGGGTCGTAGTTCTTATAGACGCGGTGCCCAAACCCCATCAGGCGGCACTTGCCCCCCTTGACCTGCTCGATGAAGGCCGGAACGTTCTTCACATCGCCAATCTCGGCCAGCATCTTCAAGACCGCCTCGTTCGCCCCTCCATGTAGCGGGCCATAGAGCGCAGCCGCAGCCCCCGCGAGGGCGCTATACGGGTCAGCTTCCGATGATCCGATCGCCCGCATCGCGTTTGTCGAGCAGTTCTGCTCATGATCGGCGTGCAGGATGAACAGCACATCGAGCGCCTTGGCCAATACCGGATGCGGCTCGTGGCTCGCATCGACCATCTTGAACATCATCGACAGAAAGTTGCCGGTGTAGCTCAGCTTGTTGTTCGGGTAGTTGTACGGATACCCCTGGCAATGGCGGTAAGAGAAGGCTGCGATTGTCGGTGCCTTGGCGATCAGGCGACAAATCTGCTTCTTGCGCGTCGCCGGGTCGCGCACATTTTTCGCTTCGGGATAGAAGGTCGACAGACCCGCCACCGTGCTGATGAACATCCCCATCGGATGGGCGTCGTAGCGGAACCCCTCCATGAGCTGCTTGACGTTCTCGTGAACGACAGTGTGCCGCTGGATCGACTCTTGCCACTCCAGCAGTTGATCACCGGTCGGCAACTCGCCGTTCAGTA
Source organism: Planctomycetota bacterium (assembly GCA_043718305.1). GTDB lineage: Bacteria > Planctomycetota > Planctomycetia > Planctomycetales > Planctomycetaceae > TH-plancto1. The sequence continues at coordinate 1,718 of JAYSVZ010000573.1, forward strand.
GCAGGTAAGCCGTTTCGAGGAACGTGCTCTTCTCGGCGAGCTGCTCAATCGGGTATCCGCGATAACGGAGGATGCCAAGATCGCCGTCGATCTCGGTGATGCTACTGCGCGTCGAGGCGGTGTTCAGGAACCCCGGATCGTAGCTCATCATCCCGAATTCAGTGTCGGTGACCTTAATCTGTCGCAGGTCCGCCGCGCGGATCGTCCCGTCCGTAATCGGGAGTTGGTATGTTTTCCCGGTCCGGTTATCGGTGACTGTCAACGTGTCCGCCATCACATCACTCTCCTGCCCACTGTCGAGTCGCCATCCGCACGCGCGGGACCGCGAATCACTGGAAGCTGAGGTTATTCGATCCCCGAGAACGATGCCAGCGGAGCGGAGGACGTTCATGACGTTCGCTGGGATTTGTGGTCCAAGCTACGAAGGCAGTACACGCTCGCTCCCCTTGAACGCTGTCGTTACCCTGATCGCATGACCCGCGACTGATGCTTCGGCCCCGGGATGAGCACTCACAGGCGATGGGGCCAAGATGAACACAACTCGGCGCAGGTTCGGAATCGTTGCGGGCATGGTCGTTTGGCTCGTGATGAGCAGAGCCCTTGCTGCCATCGCAGCTGAGCCAACCGCGCTGACGCTCGATTCACCGAAGCCTTACCAAGTGATTCAGCGAAGCGGGACAGCGCCGAGGACCGGTTATGCGATGGTGTCCGTGCAGGTCGCTGTCTCTGAAATGTCCGATGTGAGTTGGCAATACCGGGTGCTTCCGCAGGGGGCGAAGGCGACGGACAAAGAGTGGTTACCCCTCGTGGGGGCTGTCAAAGAGGGAAGGCTGCAGGCATCCTCGCGCATCGCGGCGGGGTGGTATCGATTCGAGGTCCGCGGCCAACGGGGCGATTCGACCGTGGCCACGGGGGTTGTCGAGCCGATCGGGGTCGGCGAACTTTTCGTCGTCGCCGGGCAGTCGTATGCCACCAACACGAACGATGAAAAACTGACGGTCTCCGATCCGCAACAGCGGGTCTCTGCTTTCAACATCGCCACGAATACATGGCAGGTCGCGAACGATCCCCAACCGGCTCCCGACGGAACGGATGGCGGTTCGATCTGGCCACCGCTCGGCGATGCGATCGTGAAGGAACTCGGCGTCCCCGTTGGATTCGCCAACGTCGCGGTCGGCGGAACTTCCTCGCAACAATGGATGCCGGGCGGGAGTCTCTACCCGCGACTGGCCGAGGTCGGCCAGCAAATCGGCCACTGCCGGGCTGTCCTGTGGCAGCAAGGCGAGTCGGATGTGATCGGCAAGTCGACGATCGAGACCTATGTCTCGAACATCCGCACGATCCGCGACACCGCCTTCACAAACTGGGGGTATGAGGTGCCGTGGCTACTGGCGAAATCGACGTACCACCCGACGGTCTACAACGATCCCGAGGGCGAGGGCCGGATCCGCAGTGCCATCGACGCCTTGACCAAGCTGCCCGGTTATCGGGCCGGGCCGGACACCGATACATTGCAGGGAGAGAACCGGGGCGACGCCCAGTCGCGGCGGCACTTCACGGGGATCGGACAGCGCCGGGCCGCCGAGATGTGGCAAGCCTCCATTCGCGCTGCCTTCTTCCCAGCCACAACAGCGGAGCCGCTGAAGATCGGCGTCGCGGAAGCGGACATCACGCCGCCCGTCGGGTTTCCGATGGCGGGCTACTATCACGAACGGCTGGCCGAGGGGGAGATCGACCCGCTCAAGGCCAAGGCGATCGTCTTCGTTGGGGCCAAGACCTCGGGGGCGTTGGTCGTGTGTGACCTGATCGGGGTGGCGACCGACCTGAAGCTCGCAGTCCGCCAGCGGGCCTCCGAGAAGACCGGTATCCCGCCCGAGAATATCTCAATCACCGGCACGCATACGCATACTGCGCCTGACTATATGAAGGAGCTTTATTTGCGGCTGGGGAACGAGCCGCAGGAGGCCCTCCGGGCAGCCTACATCGACAAACTCATCAGCGGGCCGGTGAACGCGATTGTCGCCGCCCATGCTGCCGCGAAGCCCGCCTTGATCGAGGCCGGAGCCGCGCGGCAGGAACACCCGGTGGCGTTCAATCGGCGGTCGGTCATGAAGGATGGGACCGTTCGCACGTGGATGAGCCACGATGATCCAAACGTGGTGCGCTCTGCCGGGCCAATCGATCCGGAGATTGCTCTTCTGGCAATCCGCGATCTCGATGGAAACCCGCGGGGAATCCTTAGCAACTTCGCGTTGCACCTCGACACGGTCGGTGGTTCGAAGTGGAGTGCTGACTACCCGTTCTTTATCGAGCGCACACTGCGACAAGCCACGGGCTCGAACGTGATCTCCATCTTCGGCACCGGATGCTGCGGTGACATCAACCACGTCAACCCCCGCAGCAAGGTCCGGAACACAGCCGAGGTGATCGGCAGTTCGATCGGCCAGTCGATCGCTCGCGACCTGCCCAAGCTCAGTGAAGTGGGGAACCAGTCGTTGGCGGTCCGCTCGACGGTGGTCCATCTTCCGTTGCAAAGTGCAGACAAGGAGGAGATCGACAAAGCCCTGGTGATCCTGGGCAAGGCCAGCCGCAAGGAAGCTGTCGACTTCTACGATCACGTCATCGCTCACAAGAAAGTCATGATCGATGGCTTCCGCCACCCCGAGCCACACGCCAAGACACCGGAGCACATTACCTGGGGCCTGAGCCGGGCATTAAAAGGCGGCGGCGACAAGCTGCCGGTCGAAGTGACAGTGCTGACACTGGGCCAGGATGTGGCCATCGTCTGCCTGCCCGGCGAGGTCTTTGTCGAACTCGGCATGGCGATCAAGCAAGGCTCCCCGTTTCGCACCACGCTGGTCATTGAGCTTTCGAACGCCGTTGAAACGATCTACTTACCGAACCGCCCAGCCTATGCCGGGGGGAGTTACGAAGTCACCAACTCAGTGACCGAGCCGGGGTCGGGCGAGATGCTGGTCGAGGCGGCGCTGAAGCTGCTGCGCGAGGCGGCCCAGGAATCACACCCCTGAGCCTTCAGCGGTCTGCAAACACCCTCTGGCTCCCCTCTCCCCCGGGGCCCCAGCCCTCTCCCCCGCAATAAAGTCTTCCCTGTCAATCCCGCCGATTGTGGGGAGAGGGGGCAGGACTTGGCGGCTGCCTACTTTTGTGATGCACACACGTGAGAGGTGAGAGACGAGTGCCAGCAGGCAACCCCGACGGCTCGCAACGCGCAAACACTGCTTCCTCCCCTCTCCCCCTCCGGGGGCTGGGGGTGAGGGCGAGGAGTAAGAGAACTCCCCTTCAATGTCGTTGTCGTTACTCGAACCGAAGGCCGTGCGACCAGTCCAGTTTACTCGCCAGGCATCCAAATGGTCGGTCGTGCATTTCCTAGTTCGGAGCGGTCCCCAATCCGGCGGGCCTTCATGCGGACATACGGGGCCACGTACATCCCCCGGTGGCGAAAGTGACCTGGCTTGGCAGTGGGGTTGCCGCGTTTGGGTTCCACGAGGTCTTCAATCACGAACCCGGCCCGGCAGAGCCCCCCGACGAGTTCTTCCCAGCGGTGCAAATACTCGCGCGTCCCGCCTTCACGGTACTCCTTGTCGGGAACTTCCGGAAGCGGATCATCCCCAATGTAGTAGGGCACCCCGATTACATACCGGTGCCGCGGATCGCGGTCGACCACTTGCAAGCAGGTCGGTGTCTTGTGCTGGCTGATGTAGAGCCCCCGGTCCTTGAGAACGCGGGCGATCTCGGCGAAGACCGCCTCGATTCGCGGCACGTAACACGTGCTGACCGGCTGATGCACGATGTCGAACCGACCAGCCTCGAACATCGAAAGATCATCCATCGATCCTTCGATCAGTTTCAGCACATACCCCCGCTTCTCCGCCTCGCGGGCATCGAGCCGCAGCATGGAGGGGCTGAGGTCGACGACCGTCACCTCGGCCCCGGCCGCCGCGTAAAGGATCGATTGCCATCCACCCCCAGCCGCCAGACAGAGCACCTTGAGCCCCGTGACGCTGCCGGGAAGCCAGCCGCGACTATCGAGTTGCAATAGCGGCTGGGCGCATTCCGCGTCGGTGGCCACCTTGGCAAAGGGGCTGGCTTGCTCAGCGAGAACGTCCCAGGCTGTGCGGTTTTGCTCGTAGGGGGTCATGGGGGAACTCGAGGAACCGATTTCAAATCGGTTCATGACAGGTGAGGGGAACGGCGAGGGAACCCTCCCTTTCTATCGTACCGATGCGACTCCGCAAAAGGTCACCTCAATGAGCAGGCGATTCATCAGACGAGCCCCACTCGTTGAGTTTTCGGATCAGGCGAGCCGAGGGGGTCATAAGACTTGCAAAGGGGACGCAACCTCAAGAATGACTCCATGTTGTGAGACTTTCTGGGGGCGGAGTCGCTGGCACGACCGTCCGGCGTTAGACTGTCGCGTCTGGAAATTCCGGAATCAACGTGATCCGCCGTCAAGCGGACATCGTTGTGCCAACGATTCCTGTTCTGCATTCCCTGAAGAATGCGGCGGTGAACCCGTTTGTGTCGAGCGTCCTCTTGAGTTGAGCGATGGATCAGCAGCCGCAGTCTCCCTTTGATCGCCGAACGCTTCTTACGATGCTGTTGCTCGGCGCATTTCTGCTCGTGTGGATGCCGAATATCCAGCGTCTGATGCCGGGGCTGTTCGGCGGGGCGAAACCGCCCGCTGCGGTCGTCAAGAATGACGTGAAGAAACCAGACGGCGCGGATGCTGCGAAACTCGATCCGGCAGCAGCCCCGGTTCCGGTCCTTCAGGAAGGCCCCGCCGTTTCGCATACACTCGGTGCTGGCACACCGGGGAAGGGCTTTTTTCTTCAGGTCCAACTCAACTCACGCGGGGCCGCCGTCGATTGGGCGAAGTTGAATGACCCCCGCTATCTGACGCTCGACCGAAAAGACCCACTGAAAGTCATCGGCAACCTGCCGCCGAATGCGGACGGCACCGAGCCGCTTTCGTTCAATACGGCGATCGATGCGATCAACAAGCAGCTTGATCCTCAGCAGACCACCGAAAAAGCGAACTGGGAACTCCTCCCCGGGGCGACTGACGAGACGGCAACCTTCCGCATCGAGGCTCCCGACAAAACGGTGGCGGTCCGCAAGACTTACCGCCTGCAAAAGGGAGATGAGACCAACCGCGATGAGGATGCGGCGGGGTATGTCCTCAATGTCGACCTCGAAATCGAAAACCTCACAGCAACTCCTCTCAAGCAGTCGTATCGCCTGCAAGGGCCGGTCGGGTTGCCTGTCGAGAACGCCGAGAACTCGCGGACCCTGATGGAGATCAAGGTCGCCACGCACGACGACCCAGCCGATGTCACCGACCTGACTCACATCATTCGCCCGGCCAGCGAGATCACCACCCAATTCACCAAGGGAAAAGTCGACAGCTACCTCGATCCGATTCACTACGCGGGGGTCGATGTCCAGTTCTTTTCGGCGCTCGTGATGCCGTCCAAGGACCAACTTCTCGACAACAACAAAGACGGGAACCCCGACCGGTTCTTCTCCTCGGTCTATCCGACGATTGTCGCTCGGAACAAAGACAATTTGCCGCGCAGCTCGATCAGTCTGCGGATGCAGACCTTCGAGTTTGAGATCGCGGCGAAGGAGACGCTCAAGCACTCGTACAGCGTCTTCCTGGGCCCCAAGCGGAAGGCGATTGCTCAGGTTCTCCAGTTGGAACTGTCGCTCCGGGAGCCAGAGTTCGCGCTCTTTAAGCCGTTCACATTCGTGGCGCGGCCGGTCGAGAAGCTGCTTCAGATTCTATTGGGGTTCTACTACTCGATTGGTTTGCCGTACGGATTGGCGATCATCCTGCTGACCTTTACGGTGCGGATGTGCTTGCTCCCGCTGACGAAGAAACAGGTTCGGGACGGGGAGAAGATGAAGCTCCTGACCCCGGAAATCTCCAAGCTCAAAGAGAAGTACGCCAACGAGCCCGAGAAGTTCATGCTCGCCCAGCGCGAGTTGATGAAGCGGAACAATCACAACATGCTCGGCGGGTGCCTGCCGCTGTTTATCCAGATGCCGATCTTCATTGGCCTCTATGGCGCGGTGAATACAGCGATCGATTTGCGGCTGGCCAAGTTCTTCTGGATCGAGAACCTGGCCGCTCCGGATGCCCTCTTTTCGTTTGGGCGCGAGATTCCGTGGATCGGCTCGACCTTCAATCTGCTGCCGCTGTTCAATGTGTTCCTGTTCTTGTTTCAACAGCGACAAATGCTTCCGCCGCCGACCAACGACGAGGAGCGGATGCGGAACAAGATGATGAACGTCATGACGGTCGTCATGGGCTTCATGTTCTACACGGTGCCCAGCGGGCTGTGCCTGTACTTCATTGCGTCGAGTATCCTGGGGATGGTCGAACGGTGGCTGCTGAAGAAGTATTCGCCAGCGATCACCCTCAAGGTCGGCACCGCTCCCGTCGTCTCAGCGACAGGGGCCATCACGCCGGAACTGATCGATCCGAACCGTCCCAAGTCGTTCTTCGAAAAGATCCTGCAAGCTGCCGACGCCGCCCGCCATCAGACCGAGAACCAGAACCCGAAGAAGCGGTAATCCCACCGCCGAATGACCAATGACGAGTCGGTTGGAGTCCAGCCTTGAGGCTGCTCCGGACAGGCTAAAGCCTGGACTCCAACCTCCATTCTCCCCCCACATCAATCATGTCCCAACCGACTCGCGACCTCCTCGAAACGTTCGTCAACCCGTTCCCGAACCGGGATTACTTCATCGATACGGTCTGTCCCGAGTTCACCTCGATGTGCCCCAAGACCGGACAGCCGGACTTCGGAACGATCACGATCTCGTACATCCCGGACCAGACCTGCTACGAACTCAAGTCGCTGAAGATGTACTTGCAGCAGTACCGGAACCACGGGGCCTTTTACGAGAACGTCACGAACACGATTCTTGACGATCTCGTGGCCGTCACTCAGCCGCGGTGGATGAAGATCACCGCGGACTTCACCCCGCGTGGCGGAATTCGGACGACGGTCATCGTCGAACATCCCCCTCGCGCTCGCTAATCTTCGAGCGGACAGTAACGACACACTGGTGAGCGGCAAGGCGCTAGCCGCCGGTTCTGTTCATCGTTCGCCCATCAGAACCCGCGGCTAGCGCCTTGCGGCTCACATCTCAATCACCCGAATGCGTCATTCCAACTCTCGAAGAATAGTCTTTCAAACCAGAGAGCAGGAGCATGTCCGCCGAACCCGAGCTGTCGCGGGCGTTCGCGACTGATGTTGTTCGCCAACTCCGCGATGCGGGGCATATTGCCTTGTGGGCGGGCGGGTGCGTTCGCGATCTGTTGATGGGACGAACCGCGAAAGACTACGACGTGGCGACGAACGCCACACCCGATCAGGTCCGCGCGCTCTTTGGTCGGAAACGGACGTTAGCCGTCGGGGCAAGTTTCGGCGTGATCGTCGTTCTCCCGCCCCACAAGGCCGCCGATCCGGTCGAGGTCGCGACGTTTCGGATCGAGGGCCCCTATCTGGATGGCCGTCGTCCGAGCCAGGTCGCTTTTGCCACGCCCGAAGAGGATGCCCGCCGCCGCGACTTTACGATCAATGGGATGTTCTATGATCCGATTGAAGAGCGGATCCTCGACTTCGTGGGGGGCGAAGCGGACATCCGAGCCCGCCGCTTGCGGGCCATTGGTGACCCGATTGAACGGATGACCGAAGACAAGCTGCGCATGTTGAGAGCCGTGCGTTTTGCGGCGACCCTTCAGTTGGAACTCGATCCAACGACGTGCAACGCCGTGCGCCAGATGGCTGGGGAAATCCGAGTCGTCAGTGCGGAACGGATTGCTCAGGAGCTGAGAAGACTGCTCGCTCATCCCGAGCGGGTCACGGGCTTTCGATTACTGCGAGAGACCGAACTGCTGGCGGTCCTCTTTCCGGAGATCATGGAGGCCGCCGATCGCGTGGAAGCGATCTTGGCCGCCCTTCCCGAACAGGCCAGCTTTGTCCTCGCCGCAGCCGCCCTGCTGCATGATCGGCCGGCGACACCACAAGAACCGCGCGATGCGGGATCCGGCTCTGTCTGGGCGATCACTCGCCGGTTGAAACTCTCGGCGGACGAGATGCAGGCGATCGCCTGGCTGGTCAGCCACCAGACGTGCTGGCAAAACGCTCCGGTGCAGAGCTTGGCCCAACTCAAGCGGGTTCTGGCTCACCCACTCTCAAGCGATCTGCGAAGCCTGGTGCGGGCCATCGCTGTGGCCATCGGAGAGGACATGGAACCGATTGGCTTCGTCGACAATTTCGTCCAACAGCAGACTCCTGAATCGATCAACCCTCCAGAACTGGTCAGTGGTCGCGATCTGATCCAAGCTGGACTCAGCCCGGGACCACGCTTCAAGACGATCCTTGATACCATTCGCGATGCCCAGCTCAACGGTGAGGTCACCGAACGCGACGCTGCAATGGAGATGATGCGGAGGTTGGAGTCCAGCCTTTAGGCTGCTCCGGACAGGCTAAAGCCTGAACTCCAACCCCGCCACTCACCCTCACCCCCAACCCCTCTCCCGGGGGGAGAGGGGAGCCGGAAGGCCCCATGACCACTTCCCCAGATCCCATCCCCACATTGCCTCCGACTCAAGGATCGGAGCCGACTCCGAGTCCCTCCCCGGATTCCAGCGATCCGCGTCCGCTCTGGTTCGACTGGACCGACCGGGATCAAGTGGTCTTACTGGTCCTCGGTCTGTTGGTGTTCACTTTGATCGGTGCGAACTGGGTGCGGTGGCATTGGCGTGGTGCGCCGCTCGTCGAGATCGAGCGCTTACCGGAGAATCGCTATGCCTTTCGCATCGAGCTGAACTCGGCCACATGGGTCGAGTGGATGCAGCTCGAAGGGATCGGCGAGATCCTCGCCCGGCGGATCGTGGAGGACCGGGAACAGCACGGCCCATTCAAGACCATTGATGAATTATCGCGGGTTCCCGGCGTTGGAACCGTTACACTCGATAAAATCCGACCCTGGATTGTCTGCTCAGGCTGCAAGACCGTCATAATCGATTGAGATCATTGACAACGGCGACCCGGAATGGATAGTTGTAGGGCCAAGGTTTCACATCACTTGTGCCGTTCGTCTCCGCCTCCCGAATGTCGGACCGGAGACAGAGCGGTTCGAGAGAAGGACATTGCCATGCGTCTGGTCTCCCTGAAGTCGTTCTGCCTCATCGCGGGGTTCGTTGTGCCGTGCCTGGGGGCTGCGTCGCAGTCCGAAGCGGGGATCATCCCGTGGGTTTACGACACGATCTTCGGCTACGGCGGGGGTGGTGGTCGTTACGCGGGCGGTCGCGGTGGCATGAACTCGAATGTGGGCTACGGTTACGGCGGCTGGGGCGGGGGCTATGCCTACGCTCCCGCGTACTCGCCAGTCGTCTACAGCGCACCGGCTTATGCGCCGATGTCAGGGAGTTACACCTCGCTGTACGGTTCCGAGTTCGGATGGGGTGGCGAGGTGGTGTCGAACAGTTGCTGCCCGACATATGGCTCACCGACGTTGGCCACTGACGATTGTGGAGTGGGGACTTCGACCGAGGTCGAATTGAGCCGGCCAGCCGGTCCCGAGCCGACACCCGTCGACAAGGTGCCGACGAAGTCGATCCCCAAGAAAACGCCGGGCGAAGATCACTTCACCCCCCTGTCGCCCGGCGAGCGAGTTCCAGCTGCTCGTCCCGAGAACCTTGAAGGGATTAATCGCGGTCCGACCCCGAGATCAATTCCTACGGAAAATGAGGGGCTAAATGCACCCATTGAGGGGGAACCGGAGAACACCGAAGGACTGAAGAAGAGCAACCATCCCAGCGGTAACGCCGTGGCGATCCGCTATGCCCCGGAAGTTCTGCGATTTGCCCCGAAAGCCAGCCGCCTGCGAGGGAATGTCGTGCGTTCCGAGCGTCCCGTTCAGGGGCCAGTCGCCAATGAGTCGAACGTCGCGACGCGATAAATGGTGCCCCGAGGATGTCCCCCTCTCTTGAAGTGAGAACCCTTTGCGTCCTTGCACCTTGGCGACTTTGCGTTAAATTCTGAATCGTCGCGGTTCACGATTCATATAAGAATTCAACGCAAAGTCGCCAAGGCGCAAGGACGCAAAGGGAGAAGCTGGCAGCTCGAACCGGTTAGAGCAGTTTCCGAACTGGTCTTCAGTTACGGATTTGGAACACTAATTCACGCTAATCAACACTCATCTGGAGCCGGATTTTGAGATGCGAATCAATCGTAAAGCTCTGCTGGATTAGTGAAGATCAGTGAAGATTAGTGTTCCCCACTCCGGTTTGAACGCGGATTCTCACTGAAGACCAATTCTGAAAATGCTCTCGCTCCGGAAATTTGCCGACGTTCCTGACGCACACTCCACGGTAGATGCTCGCCGTTCATCAACTTGCCGCCGGGGGGATCACCCTTCATACTTCCGGCATGACCAAGCTCTACAACGCCCACGGACTGCTGTTTCGCTATCCCGAGATCTGGGATCTGGAGGAAGAGGCGGTCGGCGATTCGTATGTCTCCGTAACGCTGCATGCCAGCCAAACGGCATCGTGGTCGGTCACGATCATGCCCGATCAGCCCGAGATCACCGAGGTTCTCGAATCCGCCGTCGAGGTCTTTGTCGAAGAGTACAACGAGGTCGATGTCTTCGATGTCGAACTTCAGATGGCCCACTTCCCCTGCGAGGGGCGGGATATCGAGTTCGTCTGCCTGGAACTCCTGAACCGAGCCGAGCTGCGGTGCTTCAAAACTCCGACCGGGACGTTCCTCGTCACGACGCAGGGGACTGACACCGAGCTGGATGACCTGCAACCCTTCTTCGATGAGACTTCGCAATCCCTGGAAATCCCCGACAGCCTGCTCGCCGAGGGGCGTCCGCCATTACCCGAGGGTGATAATCCGGCGGCCTAGTCCGTCACTGCGGAAGTTCCGTATCACCAACGGCATTGTGACCCCAGTCCGTCTTTGGTTCTTCAGGCCCAACGGGCTGGCCATTCTTCCAGCCAGGGCGGAAGGCCCTGGTCCCTTCTGCCCCGCGCGAGACCAAGGCCTGAAGGGCCGGCAGTTCGGGTTTCGCGAGTGAATGGCCGGGCCTTCAGCCCTTTCGGATTTCAGGGCGGGCGATTTCACCAGAGGCGATGCCCCTGGCTGGGCGAACGGGTGGCCCGTTGGGCCTTGGGTTCGTTTCGGGAGGGGTTCCCGAGGGCCTTTGGGGGGAAGGGTTTGC
>JAYSVZ010000574.1:0-4042 GCA_043718305.1 Planctomycetota bacterium
TTGCTTCTTCACCCTGCGCAGCCCGTTCCATCTGGCAGTCGATGGGCTGCTGGTCGGGACGATGTGTGCGTTTCTGGTGCATCACGTCGATGAGTTCCCGAGACTTCGCAACCGTCGCTTTCAGTCGATACTATTTTGGAGCGGGGCCGGAGTGGGGCTGATTCTGCTCTGCTCGCACGAGTTGTTGCGAGAGATTCATTGGTTCGAGGCCACGCTGTTGTTTCCAGTGCTCGCCCTGTGCGGAGGAGCGATGTTGTTGCCGCTCGTCCTGCGACGAGATGAACCGGCGGGAGTCCTGGACTCCCCGGTGCTTTTCTTCTTTTCGAAGATCTCGTACGCCCTATACTTGGTTCATATGCTGTTTGTGGCAAGCCTCTGGCGCTGGGCGATGCAGTGGGACTGGTTCTCAAACCTCTCGACGGGCGGGCAGTTCGTGGTCTACTTCCCAATCTATCTGGGAGTCAGCCTCGGGGCCGCGTTGCTGCTGCATTACACGGTGGAGAAGCCCTGCCTGCGACTCAAGGATCGTCCCCGCATCGCATGGAATAGAATGAGCTCAGGTGCAACCGCCCCCAGCAGCTTGCCCTGAATAGGGTCTCAAAAAACTCACCTCGACACCATTTGGAAGTTTTCATTAATTTGTCTGGTATGGAGCGTCTGGCAGAGCGAGGATCGCACACAACATGAGTGTCACACATCAATCGTCGGCAAGGATGCGATCGATGGATTATCCGGTTCCCGAGTGTGCCGCCGCGAAAATCACCACGAACGTGGTGTTGCCCGGGCCTTTGACGACCGTTCGGGAGTCCGCCGGTTATCGCTGGCGAATCGTGATTACGACGGTCTCGCTGCTCTTGGGAATTGCCTTCACGGGGCTCAATCGCCCCCTAACGCTCAGCAGCCCGCTCAATGGACAATTGGAGACTATCGGCTGGGCGATGTTCTTTGCGGGGGCAGCACTTCGGCTGTGGGCGTCGACGTATATCTGTGCGCGCAAGACGCGTGAAATCGTGCGGACTGGGCCTTATTCGATCTGTCGCAACCCGCTCTACTGGGGCACGTTGTTGATGGTGGGAGCGTTCCCGCTCTTCTTGAAGAGTCCGGTCTTGGCTGCGTCGATGTTGCCGCCGCTGGTGCTGTATCTCTATGCGGTCGTGCCCGCGGAAGAGTGGGTCATGTCCCGGCGGCATGGCGAGGGTTACGCGGTTTATTGTATGGAGGTCTCGCGATGGCTTCCCAACTTCGCCCGTTACGATCGCGGCGAACCTCTCGATCGGCAGACCATTGGCTTTTATCGAGAGTGTCAACGGATGGTCTGGTGGTTGGTTCTGGCGGTGGGGCTTGAACTGCTGTTTCATTTTGCGAATCAGTCGTGGTGGTGGCATCCGCTGCATTGGTGGTAAGGGCTGTTCGATCAACACCTGTCCGATAGTCGTGGATCGCTCCGCGATCCAACGTAGGTTCGCGGAGCAAACCACGACTATCATGTGTCGAATGCTCCTGAGCGGGCCAGGGCGGTGAGAGGTTTCAGCAGGTCGACACTCGATGCAGACGATTGCTTTTCTGACGATGCATTCCCTCGACGGGTTCGAGTGCGATGATGAACTGGTGATTGACCCGCTCCGCCAGCTCGGGATCGAGGTCATCATGGTTCCGTGGCGCGAGCCGACCGATTGGCAGCGTTTCGCCGCTGTCGTTGTCCGTTCGCCATGGGACTATCAGTCACAGTTCGAAGAGTTTCTCGCGGTTCTGTGGGCCATTCAGTCGAGTGGGACGCCGCTCTGGAATCCCTATGAATTGATGACTTGGAATCTGCATAAGTCCTATCTGCTCGAACTCGAATCGCGCGGCGTCCCGATTGTGCCCACGGTCTGCGGGAAGGCGCTGACCATCGAACGACTGCGGTCACTCCCCGAAGATCTGGGCAGCTCTGAAATCGTCATCAAGCCCATCGTCGGGGCCGGGGCGAACCGCACGCATCGCTTGCGAGTTCCCTGGTGCGAGGCGGAGGAACAGGCTGCGGTCGCCGATCATCGGGCGTCCGAGTATCTGGCCCAGCCGTTCCTTTCAGCGATTGTCACGGAGGGGGAATACTCGCTGATCTACTTCCAAGGGCAATTGAGCCACGCGATCCTCAAGACACCGAAGGCGGGGGACTTTCGCTCGCAAGAAGAGTTTGGCTCGCATCTCCGGGAGATCGTCCCCGAGCCCTCGCTACGGGCTCACGGCGACCGCGTGCTGAATGCTCTGCCCGTGACGCCGCTCTATGGCCGCGTTGATTTGGTTCGGCACAACGGCGGGTTCGCGTTGATGGAAGTCGAACTGGTGGAACCAGCTCTGTATCTGAGAAAGAGCGTGGGGGCTGCGGAGCGTTTCGCGAAGGCTCTGTCGTCGGCCCGAGCCCTGTCGACACGAAGAGAAGTTTAAGGTGCCACTGGCGGTCGCTCTGGACCGCCAGTGTTTCGAGCGTCAGTCGTCTTTTGCGATGTTGCTGGTCTCCGACACTGGCGAGTCAAAGCCCTCGCCAGTGGCACCCGCGCGCTGTCGACACGGATTCGGGCAGTGCTCCAGTGAGGCTTCCGTATTCGATGACCGACGACTTTCAATTACCTTCCTCCCCAGCGAGAATCACCCACTCCGCTCCGCCCTCCCATTCGATCCACCGATGAAGCTCAAGTGTCGTCCCGAAGACTTTGTCGTCACCGAGCTATCGGAATACCCGATTCGGGCGCGGGGTGAGTTCACGGTTTACGAACTAACAAAGCGCGGGATCGGCACGCCCGAGGCGATCACGCAGTTGCTTCAAGAATGGAAACTCCCTCGCGAGCGGCTCTCTTACGGCGGGCTCAAGGACCGGCACGCGATCACGACGCAGTTCGTCTCTGTCCACCGCGGCCCCGCCCGGAACGCCTCGCGGTCGCTCTGGGATCTCCGATATCTGGGGCAGTCGGATGAGCCGTTCCGTCCGGCAGAGATCTTAGGCAACCGCTTCCGAATCGTCATGCGCGATATGCAGCCCGACGAATGTGCCCGGGCGACAATGGCGCTGGAAGAGGTCGCACAAGCAGGGCTGCCCAATTATTTCGATGACCAGCGGTTCGGGTCGGTCACAGCGGATGGGGAGTTCATCGCTCGCCCGTGGATCACGGGGGATTTCGAGCGGACGTTGTGGCTTGCTCTCGCTGCTCCATCCCCATTTGACCGGTCCGGTGAGAAGAAAGAGAAGGCCATTCTCAGTAAGTTCTGGAAGCAGTGGAAGGAGTGCCTCGCCGCGCTCGGTCGCTCCCACCGCCGGAGTATTGTCGCTTACCTTAATGACCATCCCGAAGACTTTCGCGGGGCCTTTTGCCGGATGCGGCAAGACCTTCGCAGCTTGTTTCTATCGGCCTTTCAGAGCCATTTGTGGAATCAAGTGTTGGCTCAGGTGATCGAAACCGCCTGCCCCGCCGAACAGCGGACGATGGTCCCGCTGGCGATGGGGCCGCACCCGTTCTTCCGCAGTTGGTCGGCCACGGAGACTCTCGATCCCGCGAAGCTGATGATCCCGCTGCCGGCGTCGCGGACCGATTACACGGAGCATGAGCCGATGCGGCTGGTGACGGAACAAGTCCTGGCCCAGCAAGGCCTGACCTTGAACGACATCAAAATCAAGTACCCTCGCGATAGCTTCTTCTCCAAGGGAGAACGGGCTGCGATCGTGCGTCCGGGCGAACTGCGAACCTCGACGGGGGACGACAACTTGTACCCGGGAAAGAAGACCACGACGCTGGAACTGACGCTTCCACGCGGCTGCTATGCGACGATCCTGGTGAAGAGAATCACTGTGGCGGCGACCGGCGTGGCCCAGTCGGCGGACGAAGAGTTGTCGATAGAAAACTAACCGGGCTTCGAAAACCGGACGACGTTGAGGGAACCACCTGCGGGCTGGGTGCCACGCGCCGGGAGCACGGAGGACTCACCGGCCTGTTGAAGTATGGGCTGGGATTTTCTGGGGTGCTGGAATTCCCCTGACCCCGGTGCGAGGAGGGGCAGCGAGGAGGAG
>JAYSVZ010000575.1:0-4030 GCA_043718305.1 Planctomycetota bacterium
GTTTGCCGATGGCTCGGTGCGGTTTGTGAGTGAGAACATCGACGTGTTGGTGTACCAGAGCCTGGGGGCTCGCAACGATGGGAATCCCTTTGGACTCGAGTTCTGAGAGCGTGAAACCCGGACGCTGGTGGTCCCTCGCCATGCTCTCCCTTACCCTGGCCTATCAATTGTTCCCCATCTGCCAGAGATAGCTGCCATGCCTACTATGCCTGCCGCGCTTCGTGCGATCCTGAACTCCTGTGGAACAAGCATTACGAAAAGTTATGCCTTTATCAGATTTTTCCGCAATCAGTGGCTTGCACTCGTGATGTTGATCGCTAAAATAAGCACTGTCGAACCGGCTTAAGCACTCTCGAACCGGCTTAAGCACTCTCGAACCGGCTTAAGCACTCTCGAACCCTTATCAGGGGCACGATGATGCGAGCGAAGTTGGTCGTGTTTTCAATTGTCTTGGCAGTGGCCCTGGGGTCGTTTGTGACCTTTGGTGGGACGCATGGGCCAGAATTCCAGATATCGACCACTCGCCTTGATCTAGGGGATGGGAAGCCCAGTGAGATCCTGAGTGGGAAGTTTGAAGTACGAAACACGGGCCGTGCCCCGCTCGACTTTTCGATCACCACTTCTTGCGGCTGTACTGCGGCTTCGCCCCGGCAAGGAGTGATTGCTCCCGGGGAAGCTGTGCCACTATCCGTCTCGGTGACGCTCCCGGCTTACTCGAAGTCCGAAAAAGTGATCCAGGTCGTCGTGACGACCAACGATCCAGAACGTCCGAAGATGAACTGCTCGGTGGTTGCCAAGGTGCCAGCTCCGTTCGAGGTCTCATTGTCGCACGTCGATTTCGGGCATGTTGACCAGCAGTCGGCGAGCAAGCTGTCCTCCTCGCTGGAAGCCAAGCTGCGACCAGCGGATGTTGGTCAGAAGCTTGGATGCCGAGTCAAGGGGACTGGCTTCGCGGCGACAATCGAATCGAGCGGCGAGATCAAGGTGTCTCCCTCGGCATCGCTCGACTACGGTGATCATTACGCCTCGCTGGAGCTGTTTATCACGGGGCGCGAGGACGAGATCGTCCGCGTCCCGCTGCATGTGCGGCTCGACAATCCGTTCATGACGGTGCCCTCTTCATTCGTGTGGCGTCCCGGTGACACGAAGGAAAATCGAACCATCGAGTTTATCGCAGTGAGCAGTTCGGCATCCCCGCCACTGGGGACGCTGGAACCACGCACCGCGAATGTGAACTGCCGCCTGGAACGGACGGGGGTGATCGACGAACGTCGACACCGCTACCGCATCCATGTGGACGGTGATTTCCCATCCAAGTCGGAGCAGTCGATCGTCGTCGAAGACTCCGCCACGGGAAATCGGTCGGTTGTGAAAGTGGTTGTGATGTGATGCAGGCGAGGTGGTCTCGGCTGTTGGTCAACAAGTCGTTTTCGGAGTCATTGCAATGTCCTCAACGATGCTTGGGCGAATTGCCCTCTTGCTCGCAGTCTGCTGTGCGTTGCCACAGAGCTTGGTTAAGCACCTCGCTATCGCTGACTACGTGTTTCTTGTCGGCACATGCCAACCACAACTCTCCTGTCAAACAGGTTGTGCTCAGGGATCTCAACCCGACACCACATGCAGCGCTACTGGCAAGCGCTGCATCTACTTCGGGCAGGGGGATTATAACGAAGATCAGTTTGACGCCTGCGTGCTATCAGACCCAACTTCGCATACTGAGACGTGCAATGCTCACGCTTCAACACCCGTGCCAGGATGCCAGAATGTCAAGACTTGGATATGTGGATGTATGACACTGGAGAACGGTCACTACACATGTGACTTCATCGGCTACCTCGATGCTTGCGATGACATGTCTGATGGCACAATATCGAACACAACATCGTCAACTCAATGCCCAGCCGAGTGAGAATTAATATGTGACCCATTTGAACCTATCTGAGTTCCTACTGGCGGATGGCTGCATCATGCTGATCAATCGCGTTTCGACCGTACTCGTTGCATTGAATATGGTGTGCATGGCAGAAACCTGTCGAGCGGACCAGACCGTTGAGCGGATCATCGAGAACGTGAAGGCTGCTGAGAGCCTTTACGACCGCATCGACGTGACGATCACAAAAATATATGACATCGGAGGCCGAGCCCCGGAGAGCGAGAACACCGTATCAGGCCAGGATTTCCAATTCCGTGTCGTAAAGCAGCCTCCACTTTATAGACTGGATCGAAGCGGAGCTTCTCAAGCTAAGACGGGTGAATCCACACTTGACCGTATCTCTGCGTTTGATGGTGAGGTGACACGCGTGATGAGCGGCACATCGTATGGGAATGTGATCAAGAAGCGAGTGGAGGACAAGACGTTCATCAGTCCCCACGCCTTAGTGCTGGGCAGGGATCATCCGGGCGTTCCTCTCTGGGCATACATGTCCGGACAGGAGGCTATAAGCGCATTCATGACGAACACGATCTCCAAGGACACAATCCTCAAGACATCCATCGTCGGACAGGCGGACTTTAATGGCGTTTCTTGTCAGAAAGTGCGAATAGAATACTGGAGAAAGGATGTTGCTTCCGCTACCATTGTTAAAGAAATATGGCTTGCGGAGTCACGAAATTTCCTGCCCGTGCGTGTTGTTAGCTATTTACCTCGTGTGTCGAAAGAAATTCCTCGGGCGGAGTGTACTGTGACAAATCTTCAAGAGATCGAGAGTGGGGTCTGGTTTCCAATGAGTTTAGAGGAAACTGTCTATAACAAAGATGCCTTGGAGCAGAGTCGTGAAATGAAAGTGCAGTGGCATGAGAGTACCGTGGTCGAACAGGTGAATATTAAGCCAGACCTCCCGAAGGCATTTTTCAGTGATATCAAGATTCCGGATGGGACTCCCGTGTATGAAATCGAGAACAAGGAGATCAAACGAAAATGGACTCAAGGCCAAGGCTCTGGGCTAGCAGTCGCACCGCCCCTGATGAGTCGAGCAACGTTTATCGGTTGGAATGTCTTGCTTTGCGGAGTCATCGCCGTGGGATTCTTTTTTCTGCGTCGTCGATTCCGCAACAGCCCCGGTGCTTGACCGAATCATGCTTCACGCTCAAAGAAATCGCCCCGCCTTCACCCTCGTGGAACTCCTCGTCGCGATGGCGACCATCTCGGTGTTGATCGCATTGCTTCTCCCTGCGGTGCAGTCTGCCCGCGAAGCTGCGCGGCGAAGCACTTGCAAGAACCAGCTCAAGCAGATCGGCCTGGCGCTGCACAATTATCATGCGACATCCAACATGCTTCCGCCGGGGGCGGTGTCGCGGAAGGGGGCTTCGCCTTCGCAGAACTGCAGTCTGATTGGGGCCACCAATACCGACAGCTTGGCGGGGTGGAGTGTGTTGATCCTGCCGTATCTCGACGATGCGCCGCGATACAATACGTTTGATCTGAACCAGCCGTTCTTTGGCCTCAAACATGGCCCCGCTCCCACGCCGAATGATGCCGCACAACTCATCGCGAATCCAGCGTATCAATGCCCGTCCGATCCGAATAGTGGGCAGCATCCGCTGACTAATTATTTTGGTGTCCAAGGCGGCGGCGGCACGCCCGACTGCTTGGGCGGGGCCGGGTTCTCGCGGCGGGTCTTCTTCTACAACGGGACGTTCTACAACAACTCGCGGATCGGATTTCAGAACTTCACGGATGGGACCAGTTCCACTGTGATCGTCGGCGAGACGCGCTATCAACAACTGCTCGGCCCGAACCCCGACTTCTACGGAAGCTGGGCTTCATCGGTCTGGCTGGCGGGCACACCGGGGGCATCGAGCAGCGGGTACGTGACCTTGGCGGCGACGATGGATGGAATTAATACGCAACCCCTGAACCCGGCGGTCGACTGGACCTTTGAGGAGCAGTCGCGACTGTTCGGAAGTCGCCATGTCGGCGGCTGCCACTTTCTGTTTGCCGATGGCTCGGTGCGGTTTGTGAGTGAGAACATCGACGTGTTGGTGTACCAGAGCCTGGGGGCTCGCAACGATGGGAATCCCTTTGGACTCG